>NZ_JALBGZ010000084.1:0-14009 GCF_023006515.1 Bradyrhizobium sp. PRIMUS42 | reverse complement strand
ATGCGCCAGCGCTCCGCCTTGACGCCGTCGAGGATGATCTTCGCGGCCCCTGCCGCGCTGGTCGGCGCATCCTCGAGGAAGCTGCGGGCGCGCTCGGCGAACGCCGCCTGGATGTCCTCGTCCGACATTTTGTCAGCATCTGGCACGCCGGCGGCGACCATGCGCTTGCGGGTCAGCGCGACCTCGTCGGAATTGAGCCGCTCCGATCCATCGGCGCTCTGCACCTTGCGCGAATTGGAGACGATCGAGGTGCCGATGTGACCAGGCATCACCACCGAGCATTTGACGTGCGGCGCGTGCAGGCGCAGGTCGTTGATCAGCGCTTCGGTAAATCCCTTCACCGCGAACTTCGCCGAGCTGTAGGCGGTGTGGGCCTGGCCCATGCCGATCGACGCCCAGAAGCCGTTGACACTCGCGGTGTTGACGATGTGGGCCTCGTCCGCGGCGACCAGCATCGGCAGGAAGGTGCGTACGCCGAGATAGACGCCGCCCCAGCAGATGTTGAAGGTGCGCTCCCACTGCTCGCGCGTGTTGGTGAACAGGCTGCCGCCGCCGCCGATGCCGGCATTGTTGAACAGCAGATGGATCTTGTCGGTCTTCTGCTGCTCGGCGAGCTCATCGCGAAAACGCTTCAGATGATCCTCGATCGCGACGTCGGCGACATGCGTCGTGACGCGCAGGCCCTGCGGCAGCTTCTCGGCCTCGCAGAGCCGCTTGGTCTCGGCCATCGCGGCCTCCGAGACGTCGCACATCGCGACATTGCAGCCCTCGGCCACGAGCTGCCGTGCGAGCTCGCGCCCCATTCCCGTGCCGCCGCCGGTCACGACCGCGATCCTTCCAGCAAAATCCTTCATGGGACTTTCGGCCCCTCCCTGTCGGTAGTTTCTTCGTTAGCGCACCGCTCGCCGGGCGCGCGCAAAATGTAGCAGCGCTGCATCCGCAGGTAAAAGCGGTGCGCCATCATGTTCGACATCGCTTATTTCGGCGGATGGACTATTCCGCCGCTTTGATGTGCGGTCGCCCCTCAGAGCGCCGGTCCCGCAATCGGGCAAAACTGTCGGGTTCCCGTATTTGTCCGGCTTCGGTTTATGGGGAATTTTTTTACAATCCGAATCATCAAATGGACTCCGGACGCTGGGTTGAGTCGGCCAGGCCAGCGTGTTGTTTGCGTGTCACAGGCTCTGGCACTCCGCTTGCATCCTCTTCGTGGTCTGAAACTACCGATGAGGTGACAGGAATGTTCGTGACCATCGTTGCCGTGCTCTGCCGGCTTAGCGCAGCTAGCTCAGGCAGTTGCGTCGAGGAAATCGTGACCGACAGCAACATGACGCCCGAGATTTCGATGATGCAGTGCGCGGTCGGCGCACAGGCACCGCTGGCGAAATGGATGGGCGAGCATCCGATCTATCACGCCAATTGGCGCCTGGATCGATACAAATGCGTGCCCGGCCATTACGAGATCAAGGGCCACGCCTAAGGCCCCGCAAAACTACTGATCCGAAGACGACGGATCGAGGAAACGCCCCGGGGGCCGCCTCCGACGGGCCGCGCAGCGCCAGTCCGATGAGACGGCGCGTCCTGTGACAACGATCACACGCCTCTCCAATCACGCCACCGCGCGCATGATGAGCGCACGCGCCTGCCGCCCCTCCGGCGTCGGCATCAGCGCATAATTGTGCGTCTGGTCCCGCAGCAGCGCGCGGCCGACTGTCTCGGCTTCGTTTATTGTGCGCAAAGGCGGATAAAAGGCGTCCGTATGCGCCATTAGAACACGCGGACGGCTTCCCGCTCAACCTCGTCACGGATGAGCTTCGATGGGCCAGTCCGCGCGCCATAGTCGACATTGACCCGGCATGCGGAAAACTTCGTGTTTGCCGATGAATGCGTCGAGATCTCGTTCGTCGCAAACTCGCAAGTACGCCTTTGCGACGCGGAGCTCTGGTTGGCTTTGACTCCTAGCATCTAGCTTGCCGCTTCTGTACCGGCTGCCTCGAACCTTGCAGCCTCAGCAGGACGCACAAATCGTATTGAAACGACTGTCTCGAAAATGAACCGGGCCTCTTCTTTCTCGACCACAGTATTGTCATGCGCGAACGAATGGGAATTGCGCACGTCGTTTTAGCTCTGAAAGATGCCGATGCAGTTCTTCAAAATCTGCTTGGTGATTGGCTTCAGCTCACGTTCGGCTTCCAGCAATTTGACATAGCGCCCTACCCGACTGTGTAGGGGTTCTTCCTGATTTGTCGGCGCGCCCCGCAGCTTGAGCAGATGGGCGAACTTTTTCAATGAATAGGTGTGCAAGCGATCGAGGGCGCCTGAGGTCTATCCGCGTCGGCATCCCTGCGAATGGCCCAGTTCGTCTTCAAACCATTCAGACATGGTGCGGTCGGAGAAATTCAACACGTAGCCTGAGCCCATGGCAAAGGCGTCGTCTATTTGGCGCATTTCGCTGCGTTTAATCTGAACCAAAGTAACTGCTTACCCTCCATCAATTCATGCGGCGGCTTTCTTCTTCGCCTTCGGTAAGGGTCGCTGCGGCAGCTTTCTCGCAACCGTTTTTTCGGTACGGCCTGTTTCAGGCTGGGGGTTCGAGCAGCCGGCGCGGGTGCCGGCGTTGCAGCCGCTTCTTCTTCGTCCTCCTCGTCAACGAGATAATCATCGTCGAGGTCGGTTGCAGCAATCTCATGGGCGCAATCCTCGAGGCCCCCCTAGTTAGCCTGCTTCGTATACCGAATTGACAATTCGAAGCGCCCCAACCGAATTATGTCGACTCCCTACTGAAAAGGGCGTCTAGTCGCTTCATCACCGCCCGGCCCACGGCTTCTATCGGTGACGAGACCGCCAATTGCGCTCCCGCCCAATCTAGCAGGGAGCAGCGCTGTGCAGGTTCGTATTCCTACACTTTCAGAACGGCTTTTCGAATTTGCGCAACGCGGGCGCGATCAGGCCGAGAGGCTGCGGCCCGGCACGGACCGGGACGACGTGCTGCAGAAGGTTCGTCAGGCCGAAATGGCTATTCACGTCGACCAGTGGGTTTCATCGCCGGGCCTGCGAGCGCCGACATGATAGGACGCCTTCAATCCCGTGCACGCAATCGCGTTAGAAGGATAATCGACTTCCGGACGAGAGTGGCGAACAAGAGCGACTGGGCCATCAACGCCGTCCTGAACCACTTCTGGAGCAAGCTAAACCCAAGCACGCCTCCCATCCAGAAGAACAAGGACAGGCCGCGTCACTAGCCCCCAGGCACCGATTGAGGCCACGAACCTACGGAGGGAGACGGCGATGGAAAGCGGGGCTGGACCTTTTCCGACGACCAAGCTGACGCTCGTGGAGCGCTATAAGCACGCCGCGCGTCAGGAGATGGACGTTCCCGAGCTCCTCAAGTTGCTCAAAGAAATCGAGGACGAGATAAGGGGCCGCCGTGTTCTTTGAGGTCCTGCAATCTTCAAGGGCGTGGACGCTCAAGCGACCTTGTGGCTAGTTCAAGCTATGAGCCAAGAAGATGCAAAACGGCTCCGCGAGCAGGCGGACGAATGCCGCCAAGAGGCGCAGAAAATGCCAGCCTTAGCACGCCGCGGAAGCGTGGCTCCACTTGGCAGGCGATTGGACAAAGCTCGCAGCAGTTGCCGAGCGACGCCTGCCCCGATTTGACAAAGGTCCGGAGCAATCTTGAGCCGACGACCGGAACCCAATAGTTAGTATATGACTCGCTTGTCGCAGTTTTAAGGCGCACACTCTCCTCATCACAGATCGGACCTTGGCTGATGTCTGTGACTGAGAACGCCAGTTGCGCTCCCGCCTTCCTCAATGGACAGGAGCCGCACCACGATGCGCCAGCGTTTCAAGCAGACCAAATCCCTCGAAGAGCGTCTAGCCGAAAAGGCCATAAGCCTGCATGAGCAAGCCAGGATGCTTCCGCCCGGCCCCCTGCGCGATGCCGTCGAAAGGAAAGCCAAGCTGACTGAGACCGCCTCGCACATCAACGATTGGCTACGGTCGCTTGGTCTTAGAGCGCCCACGTGAAGTCCGGGCCCCATTTGAAAAGTCGCACGCGCAGCTTGAACGGTGTGGATGCAGTCCGCTATTCCCGCTTATGGCGCCGCAGCCGCAATGGTTCATTTCGACAGCGTGGACTTTAGCCAGACACTTGGCCGCACGTTGATCCTTGCAAGCTCGCGACGCTCGTCGTCCGACAACTGCCAATCCTCGCACTGACTGGCAAGATGCCTGAAAACGTCATGCAACTTGCTTCGCGCAACCTTGACGATTTCAGTGTCGTCGAACTCGCGAGAGTTCAAGAAGATGGGCAACGTAAAGCTGGTTTCATCGCCTTCGAAATGGAATGTCAAACGAATGTCCTCGCCTCGTTCGTTCGGCTTGATCATTTCGATACGCGCGACATTTACCTTGAAGTTGCCCATTGCCACCCCTCTTTAGATTGACCTTCGGGCGAGCCGCGATCGTCGCAGCAAGGCTCATTCAGGCTTGTTTCGAAAAATTACCGGCGACCAGATCATAGGAGCCCCTGCTGCCTCTAACGTAAACCTTGGCGGCGGCGGCACATATCGCATCGCGATTGCAATCAAACGCGTCCAGGAAACCACGTTCATCATGGCAATCCGGGCGAAGCCGTCTCAATGCGCTTTCCTCTATGAAGAATGATGCCTCCATCGCGCTGTCGTATCCCCAGAAATGCACGGCACGCCGCGTTCTGTCATATGATCGACTATGATTTGGAAATTCAATCACGGGGCCGGTCCGATCAAGTTCAGAGGTCCCGCCGCGGCTAAGCAGTAGCTGACGACTCTGGACCGGATTACAATCGGCTCGCGACAAATAAGTTGCTGCTGGCCTTCCTATTCAGTCCGGCGTCACCATTTGTCCCATATCACCGCGCGTCCACCCGGCTGTCATCGGTGACTGAGAGATCGTTGCGCTCCCGCCGTCTTGAAGGGCGGTCCGAAATGTCCAACGTCACAAAATTTAGTCTTCGTGAATGGCTCGTACCTCCGCTATTGCTGCCGATCTTTTTCGGGCTACTGATCGTCGCAGCAATGGTGATACAGCGGTAGTCCTGGATCCGCGCCGGAGCCTGGAGCAAACAGCCGATCGGCTCCATAGCTCCATTCAAAATGTGGCGGCTTGTGCTTGATGCCGTAAATTCTCTCCTCTCCTCTTTGCCTAATCGCGAGAGCTGCTTTGCCACTTCGTCACGGCCGCAACGAGCTGCGTGTAATCGGCGTCCTTGAATACCTGATCCCAGCGCATCAGCTCGTGGGCAATCTTATGCGGAGTGTAGGCACGGAAGTTGAAGCCGCCCGCTAGGTGCCGCGCGGCGGCGACGTCCATTGTTTCCTTCGTGAGATCCTTCATAACGAGACCGGCTGCTGACCCAGGATTTAACTCAAGCCGCGCAAAGGCTGTTCCTCAAAGTAAAAGAGGCTGGACAAGCCGCCGCAGTTCTCCCCGATGGCTGTCGAGGTCGAGCAGTTCGTCAGCCATCGGATATGCCTGCGTCGGTGCGCCGCGCGTCTGCCAAATCGACCGAGCCGATCGAGATCACCTCCATCTTCAGCCCGCGCGAGCCCTCCGCCGGCACCTCGATCATGGTGGCAATGCGGCGGAACGCTGGGAACGAAAGGCTCTCGATCATCTCCTCGTCGGTGACGACCTCGTAGGCGCCGGCCGGCAACTGCCGATCGATACCCTTGATCTGGAACGGATGGTTGAAAGTGACGACTTCACGTCGGGAACGGATGGTCATGCGCGCCTGCCTTTCGCAAAACGCCGGCGCCGGCGCCGCCCATAGCGCAGCATGCGCTCCTGCCGCCGCAATAGCCATGGCTTTCTTGCACGCGGCGAATACGTCAGCTGTTGGAATCTTATCGCATGTGAATGCGGCCTTGACGTTTTGCGACGTGATCGAACTCGCCAGGGTTACCCGCCTAGAGAACCAGCGGCTGCGGTTACAAGCGCAAGTCCTGCGCGCTCTGATAAAGGTGAGCGTACAGGAGACCCAGATCGCCCGGACCGAAGCGGCCTCAGCGATTGTCGAGGCGCGGGCGCTCAGGGGATTACAGTCCCGAAGGGAGTGGACCACCCGCACTTGTGTTCACAATGGAACATAACCTGCGCGGGGGAGATGGCGAACATCTGACAGATTGCGCAGTTCGGCAAATGCCCACGCAAGAGCGAGGAAAATCGTCACGACAATGCCCGCGATCAATACATCGCAAAGCTCTCCGCGGAGCGCCGAATCGGGTTGCGCCAGAGGGACGTCGACCGAGAATGCCCGTCGAACAAAACTGTAAACCAAATGTAAACAGGCGATCCGCTGTAAACCGGCCGCCCGCAAACGGGACTGAAACGCTTGGAATTTTGGTCGGAGCGAGAGGATTTGAACCTCCGACCCCTAGTCTCCCAGACATGTCTGCCATTCCCTCACCTGCCTTCGGACGCCCTCAGTGGCCTTAACGTCGCGAGGAAAACCGACCGCGCCCTCACCTCGTGTCATCTCTTACCTGCTGTGATTGGCACCGCGGTGCTTCCCCCGTGCTTCCCGGAGGGCAAATGAGCGGTCAAACCATCACAAAGACCCTGGTCGACGGCCTGGAAAAGCAGCCCTCCGAGTATACGGTATGGGACGCCAAGCTACCCGGCTTCGGCGTACGGGTCCGTCCCACCGGCGCCAAGTCGTTCATCGTTGTTTATCGAGCAGGAACTGGCCGGACGGCGCCAGTCCGGCGCTACACCGTGGCCGCCGTCGGCAAGCTGGCGCCGGAGGCAGCCCGCACGCAAGCAAAGATCCTACTGGGGAACATTGCCAACGGCGCCGACCCCGCCGCGGAGAAGCGAGCGAGTCGGCCGAAGCGAGACCGGCTGACGTTCGACGCCTTGGCCGATCGCTATATCGCCGAGTACGTAATCGGGACCGGAGGCAAAGAGATCGTCCAGGCGTTCAATCAGACTGGAAAGTGGCCGGCGGAAGTTCCGAACGCAAACAAGAAGAGCTGGAAAAACGACGTCCAGTACCTCAAACGCCCGCGCGAAGAATGGGGCTGCCTGATCGCGGCATCCATCACGGACGACGACGTGGCCGATCTCCTCGATTTGATAGCCGACGACGCGCCGGTCAGCGCCAATCGAACCCAATCGATCCTCCACAAGATGTTCAAGTGGGGGATGCAGCCGGGCCGCAAATACGTGCCTTTGAACCCCCTAGCGGGTCTGGAACGTCGCGGTGGCAGGGAGAAGAAGCGCGATCGGGTCTTGGCCGACGATGAGATCCGGAACTTGTGGTGGGGCCTCGACCTTCCCGACTGCCCCGTAGAACGACCTGTTGCACTCGCGATCAAGTTCATTCTGGCCACGATGGTCCGCCCCTACCAGGCGGCCGGCGCTAGGACTGTCGAATTTACCCACCTCGGCACCGCCGACGCCCTCTACGACATGCCACCTGGTCGCGTTAAAAAGGACCGAGCTGTGCTCGTTCCCCTTTCAGAGCTCGCCCAAGAGATCGTCAGGGAAGCGACCGCACGCGAGCGGTCCGGTATCGGCCACAACAATCCGCCCGAACCAATTGACGAACCGCCATCGGTGCTCTTTCCGAGCAAATTCAGCTTGGGTGAAGCCGCGATAGCGCGGGCTTCAATCAGCCAGGCGCTGAATGGCAAGAAAAAGGGCCGAAAAAAGGGAAAGGACACCTCGGATCGCGCCGGCGTCCGCGAATTTCTGGGACTGGCGCACTTTACCGCCCATGACCTGAGACGCACTGCCGCAACGATTGCCCGTCGTGCCGGCGCTCCCCGGCCGGACGTCAAAGCGCTGTTGGATCACGTCAACGGCGACGTGACAGCGGTATACGACAAATACGACATGCTCTCGGAAAAGCGGCAGGTTGCAACGATTCTTGAGGCCGAGCTCCGCAAGATTATCGGCACAAGGTCGAACTATTGCAGGCGTGAAATCGTCTTTGATCGCGACAACATTGTTTCTATCGAGGAGCAAACGATCGCGGTAGCCAGCTAAAATATAGAGGTGCGGCGCAATTTACACGTCGCGCCTCAGTCCTGATTACAAGGGGAGAAGGTCGTAGCAGGCTGTCTTGCCTTTCAAGCGATCTCTGATAGCCTTAGATGGTGCAAGCGAAGTATCGCGCATCGGGCAGCGCGTAATATTAGGTCGCTCATTCCATTTGGTCTTGCATGTTCGAAACGCCCTTCGAACCTAATGGATGAGCAGATGCAGCAATTTCTCGACACAAAAGAAGCAGCTCGGCACGTCCGCCTTTCGGGGGCAACGCTTGAGCGATTGCGCGTGAAAGGCGGCGGTCCCGTCTATATCAATCCCATCCCTGGTCGCGTGCTCTACGACGTGACGGACCTAGACGCTTGGATGTGGAGTCGGCGACGCAAGTCAACGTCGGAAAGCCAAGCGGGTTAGCCACTGCGCTTCAGTTTCGCCGGCCGAGCATTCGCCTACCGCCAGACAGTGAGAGGCCAAATCGCCATGCCCCCGCGGGCGCCAAAAGAATGGCCCCGCCGACTGCCAGGTCGAACAGGGCCAAAACCGAAACCAAGAGATGGATATCACAAACACCCTTACGAAAGAACGAACTCCCCTTGCCAACCTAGAGCCGAAACTCGACATCGCGCTCGGTCTTGCCGAGCTGGGTTTCGACGTGTTCCCGCTATCACCCAATCGGAAGACGCCGGTCTTCGAGGATAGTTGGAAGGATCTCGCGACCCACGATACAGATCGCGTGAGGAAGCTGTGGGCCGGCGGGTACCGCGTTTGCAACGTTGGCCTGCGCACTGGCCTTCCCTTCTTGAACGGTTTCCTTGCCGTCATCGATATCGACATCAAGGATGGGAAACCAGGGAAGCAATCTCTTGCCGAGCTCGAGGAGCAGCTGGGCAAGCTCCCCCCAACAATGACCTTCCAGACCGCCTCGGGGGGCGAGCATCGCTACTTTGTTGCACCCTGGCCGATTGGCAACAGCAATTCGAAGCTCAGCCCCGGAATTGATGTCCGGGGCGTGGGCGGCTATGTCGTGGGAGGTGGTAGCACCGTCGAGGGCAAAGAGTACGGCCTGATCGGGGGAGAAGAATTCGCGGCCCTTCCCGAGGCATGGGCCACCGCTTGCGGCCGGCCTCGCGAGCGAACGGCCCTCGACCGAGCTATTCCTTTGGTCGAGTTGGATCAGCCAGCCAATATCGAGCGCGCAATCTCGTATCTCGCTCATCGCGCGCCGGCCCACGGCACCTACGCTGTCGCGTGTCACGTTCGGGGTCTCGGCATAAGTCAGGAAAAATGCCTAGAGCTGATCGTGGATCATTGGCCGGGTGCCGAGGGCAAGAGCTACGAACATGTCGAAACGCGCGTCTCAAACGCTTACACGTACGGCCAGGATCCGCCCGGCATTGCGTGCCCCGAGGTTGAATTCGAACCTATCGAAGTGATCGGGCGCTCCCAGCGGGCGGGCGATTGGGGCGAACCGACTGACCTGTGGAAGCAGGAAAAGCCGCCTGAAGACATGCTTGATGGCATCGTCCCGCCTTTCCTGAACGCGTTCGGAAAGGACCGGGCTCGGTCGCTGGGCGTGAATTCGGATGCGATCACCGCCGCCGCCGTGGCTATCGTGGGTTCGCTGATCCCGGCGACCAATCGGCTACAAATGTATCAAAACCGAAGCTCCTGGTCGGTGCTCTGCGTTCTGTGGACTGCGCTTGTCGGTGACCCGGGCTCAGCCAAATCCGCCGCGGTGAAGGCTGCGCTCGCTTTTGCCAATCCAGTCAACAAGAGCTGGTCGGCGACCTTCGCCAAGGAATTGGCTGAGTACGATCGAGCAGAACTTGCCTTTGCGGCTCAGAAGTCGGGGAAGAAGAAGACCGAAGACTCGGCCGAGGATGAACCGCATCCGGCAGACGTCGTCGCGAAACCATCGCCGCCCAAGGCCCGATCCAAAATCTCGAACGACAGCACGACGGAAGCAATCGTCACTCGCCTCGCTGAGACGCCGGAAGTCGCGCCCTTGATCCAGTATTCCGACGAACTGTCGGGATGGTTGGGGGGCATGGACGCCTATCGGTCGAAAGGCTCCAAAGACCGGGCGCTTTGGCTTGAGGCGAAGGAAGGCGCTCCCTACCGCGTGGATAGACAAGGTCGGGGTTCTGTCGAGGCGCCAAACTTGGCGATCTCGATCATTGGAGGCATTCAAGACGACCTGATCGCCAGGCTTGCACCCGACCTCGCAACCGACGGTCTACTTCAACGTTTCGCCCTGATCGCCATCCGCCAACTCGGACTCGGTGAAGACAATCCCGAGGTGCCCGCCATCGAGGCAGCTATTCCCCGCGTCGCATTGGCGCTTGCCGGCCTCGACGAGGCTACCTACCGCTTCGACCCGCGAGCCGCGGAAGAACTGTGGGCTATCAAGGCATTCAAGTTACGCGAGATGGCCCGTCCGGATGTCCCCTCAGGTCTGAAGACTTGGTTGGCCAAGGCGGATGCTGAATTTGGCCGCTACGCATTGGCCTTTCATCTCATCGAATGGGCCATCATCGCGGAAGCACTGGAAACACCACCGGATGAGCTGATCTCGGCCGACACAGCCGGGAGAGCGCGGCGATACGTCGAAGAGTTTCTCTACGCGCACGCCCTGTTCATCCACACGACCGTCCTCGATGGCGCCGGCCACGATCACGAAGCCCGGTGGGTCGCCGGCTACGTTCTCACTCGCGATTTGGAGCGAATAACCGCCAGAGAGGTCGCTAGAGCGCGGCGCAGCCTGGGTCGAAACCGGAAGCAGTTGCTTGCGGTGATGGGCCGCCTCGAGGCCGACGGGTGGGTTAGACTGGCGAACTCCGATCCCGCCAGTTGGCGGATCAATCCGGCCATATATGACGGACGGTTCGATGAGATCAAACGAGCAGAAACAGAACGCCGCGACGCCGTCCGCGGCGAAATCGCAGTCGCGGCAGCCAGTCGGCGGGCGACGCAAGGAGGACCGGCATGATGGCGCGGCCCCGTCAGCGGTGTCAGCGGGTGTCAACGCTGTCAGCGCTGTCGCTTTCCCATACGCCGCTTTACACGGCGCGCGGGGCAAGCCCAGGCGCGCTGACAACCGCTGACAGCGCTGACAGGAATGATGCCCTGAAGCATTCGCCAGCGGCCCGGGTGTCAGCGGTGTCACTTGCGCGCGCGGATACACCAAGGCTTTTTACCCCCTCCTCCCTCTATTATCCCCCGAGCCTGTGTAGGCGGAATCCGCTGACACCGCTGACGCCCTCACAGCTGGCCGCTCTACCAAACTCGAGGCGCCGACATTCACCCTTGCGCCCATCAACGCGGCCGGCGTGGGCCCACAATACTGGAAGACCTCGATGAACCGCTTCACCCCTGGCCGCCTCTTCACGTCTCGAGGCCGGCAGTACCAGATCCTCGGCACCCAGGACCACTGGACCCGAGACGAACGCTACGTCGAAATGATCCGCTACCAGTCCGTCTGTGCCGAGCCCGGCTGCGATCGCACCTTCCGGGCTCTGTCGACCAAGAGCCGGATTCGCAAAGGACAGCTCAACAAACGCTGTGAGCTCCACCACGCACCCGGGATCCCTGTGCCGATCAAGAAAGTCAGGAAGAAGCGCCCGAAGACGCGAACGAAGAAACCGACCGCTGCGGCCCGCCTAGCAGCGCGCCGGGAGCGAGCGGTCAATCAGGCCATCCTCGCTGTCCAACGCGTCCAGCGCCCCTCCTATCTCGACTGAGCGGCCTCTGGCGGGCTTGCAGGAGCCCTCCAGCTACGGCAATCTAGCGTTGAGCCCAGAACGGAGGTTTTCGGATGCCCCGCGGCCAGTTTTACACAGTATTCACTTTGGGATTTGCCACGGCGGTTGGCCTCCTCGGGATCGGGGCCGGCCTTGTCCTGCTCTTCTGGCATGAGCCGTACAGATACTTCATGGCAACATCGACAGGTTTCGACTGGATGACGCCGGTATGGTTTGCGCTGATATCCGCCAGCATCCCGCTCTTCCTTGCCTACTGGATTGTGCGTATCCAGCAAGCGATTGTCCGATGGTCCGGCGATCGCCTCATCGCGAAGCTGAACCGTCAATACAACATGATCTCGCAGCTTCAGGGCAGCGAGTACGCCGACGAGTTCATGAGACTGCAGGCGCAAGCCATGATCGAGGAGAGCGAGGGTAAACCGTTCAATCTCTTCGGACGAGAGAAGATGCTGCACGCGATGTCCGCCGCCGGCGTTCACGTCCGACCACCCGTTTGATTGAACAGCCCCGGGTGCGAGCGGGTCATCGCGCCCGAAGGGGCCCGCGGAAGGCGGCGGGTAAGGCGGCGGGGCCAAAAGTCATCTGTCGGGGCTGGGACGAAATACGATACCTCGCCGCGCTGAAGATCGCTCGAAACACCCGCCCTCAGTCGCCGAAGTCGCATATTTCAACGCGCTAATGCGCGCAAAATCGAAAAAAGAGTCTGTTCGACACTGCACCTACTCGCGACTCGAATCGCTGACGAATGAAAAACGCCTCCAATGCGCAACATTGGCTAGGTCGATACAAACCAGACAAAACCGCGAAACCCCATTGAGGTGAATGGCTTCCTTGCACCCGACAAAATACAACAAAATCAACTTTTGACTGCGAGCTCGTTCGATGTTCTCAAATTGCGCGCGGGGGGCGTCAGAAGGAGCCAACCATGAAGAATGGTCTAAACCGCCTACTGAGACAAACGTCGTCTGAACGACGCATTGCCTTACCTGTCCGGAGGTCGCGGTCGACAAATCAGCCGCTGTGGGCATTTCGCGAGATTAACGGAAACGCAGCCCGGGCGCTCCTGGGTTCGAAAGGAAGCTCTCCTCGCAATCGGATACTCGGCCAAGCCTCCCGAATAGTTTCGCCAGAGATAGCCAAGGCAATGGAGCAGGCTGCCGAAGCCCGTAAGAAGATTGCCGAGACGGATCGTCTTGTAAGCAACGCCGTGCTCGAGTTGGTCGGCGTCCCGGGAGCCGCACTTTGCGTAATGCTGTGGCAGGCCCCCATGGCGAGGGTCGCACCGAGGCTTGGCGTCGAGGTACGCGCCCTAAAACGTATTTGCACCCTTTACCAGGTCCCGACGCCACCCCAAGGGTATTGGTCAACCAGACCGGATCGCCGAAGCATCCGGATGTTCAACGCGTGAGCAAAATGCGTTGATCGACGACGGCGCGATGCAGGCCGGGTCGCATCGCGCCGATCGGAGCAATTTACTGCCGGATCTCTACTGATTGAGGGCCTCCTAGAAGATGCTGCTCCCACCGAAGCATTCGAGCGGAAGCACGGCATCAAGCGCGAACGACGACGCAAGAGTAGGAAGCTCGTTTTCCATCCGGCCACCGGGTCGCGTCGAACTCACCCCAGCGGGGCTTGGCGACCTCGTCTGGAGTAAACCCATGATCCGCGCCAGTGCCGAGCTTGGCATTTCGGAGTTTGCCATCCGACAGCTCTGCATGCGGTTGGAGATCCCTTGCCGGCCCGCGGGCACTTCAATTGGAAGGATCCGGACAAGCGGCCGCCGAGCCCGCCCTGCGCCCGCACGCGTCGCGGCAATCGAGCTACTCGCGGTACGCCTCACTCTTCGTAGGGCGAGATCCTCAAGACCAGATAGTTGAATGGGATCGACTTGCCAGTCGCGATGTCGACGATCTGTTGTGCGTCCACATTCCAAGCGAGCTTATTCCAGTCCCAATTCACGTCATCGGCTTGGATGACGGCGAACGATCCGTGCCGAAGCGCTACCGAAGTCTGGTTCTCTGAAAAATCAAGGCCCAGCTTGAAGAACTGGATCTGAGCGTTTTTGCTGCGTTTCATGACGGCGGTCACGACGGACGAGGCCAGACCGACGAATGGCTTCAACGCAGGTTGGACGGTGGTCAAGAGGCCCAACCCCTCGCGGAATGATCCGCTACTCAAAGCCGCGAGAAGATCTTCGTCGGCTTTGCTTCGAACATT
>NZ_JALBGZ010000849.1:0-2448 GCF_023006515.1 Bradyrhizobium sp. PRIMUS42 | reverse complement strand
CTACTGGTTCTCGCCCGATACGGTTGCAGGCTTCGCGCTCGCCGGCGGCGGCACCAGCTTCTCCGTGGCCAATGGCGGCACCGGCCGTTCCGACCTGTTCCAGGCCGGCGCCTTCGTGCGCCATCATGCAGGTGCGGCCTATGTCACGGGCGCGCTGGCCTATGGCTGGCAGGACATCGCCACCGATCGCAATGTCACGATCGCAGGCCTCGATCATCTCCAGGCACGCTTCAACGCGAATGCGTATTCCGGCCGGCTGGAAGGTGGCTATCGCTTCGTCGCTCCCGTGATCGGCGGCGTCGGCGTCACGCCCTATGCGGCCGCGCAGTTCACCACGTTCGATCTGCCGGCCTATACGGAGCAGGCGATCACCGGCAACAACGCGTTTGCCCTGACTTACGGCGCCAAGAGCGTCACCGACACTCGCAGCGAGCTCGGCCTTCGCACCGACAAATCCTTCGCCATGGCCGACGGCATCGCGACATTGCGCGGCCGTCTCGCCTGGGCCCATGACTTCAATCCCGACCGCGCCATCGGCGCGACCTTCCAGGCGCTCCCCGGTTCGAGCTTCGTCGTCAACGGCGGCGCGCAAGCCGCCGACTCCGCGCTCGTCACCGCATCCGTCGACAAGAAATGGCTGACCGGCTGGGCCGCTGCTGCGACGTTCGAAGGCGAATTCTCGAACGTTACGCACAGCTACGCCGGCAAGGGCGTGGTGCGCTACGCGTGGTGAGACTGCTGCGCCGCCTCTAGGCCACGAGAGCCGAGGACGCGATAGCCTCACGCTTCGTCATTGCGAGCGGACATCCCCGCTCTCGTGCCCCGGACGCAGCGCAGCGCGAAGCGGTGCGCTGCAGAGCCGGGGCCCATCTCTCCACATTGAACGTGTTGCTTTCTGGGTCCCGGCTCTGCGCCGCATCGCCATAGCGCGTCGAAGACGCGCGTAAACGCGCTGGTGGCGGCTGCGTCGCGTCCGGGACACGAAAGTTGAGCACGCTGCAGCCTCACACTCCGTCATTGCGAGCGCAGGTCTCTCGACATCGTCATTGCGAGGAGCTCTTGCGACGAAGCAATCCAGGCTGTCTCCACGGAAAGATTCTGGATTGCTTCGCTGCGCTCGCAATGACGATCCGGAGACATCATCGCCCAAAATGAAAACGGGCACGCCTTCCTGCGAAGGCATACCCGTCAAAACTCTAATCGTGCGACGCGCGTGCGCTCAGTGCACGCTGACGGCTTGCAGCTCGTTGCTCCAGGCGTTGGCGATCGCAGCTTCCCGGCTGTCGGTCAGCATGATCGGCGTGCCGTCGGCGGCGTGGAGCGCGAAGAGCTTGAGGCCCGGCGCGATTTTCGGCGCTTCGGGAAACAGGCCCGGCACGTCCTCGGAGCGGATCTGCTTCACATAGGCGATATGACCCTCGCCGAGGGTTGCCAGTGTCTCGGGCGAGACGTTCTTGGCTTCGTATTCGAACGCAACGTGACCTTCACTCATGGTCTCGACTCCTCTGGAACACTAAGCGGTCGAGTCCGCTACTCGTTCCATTATTCGTGCTCATTGATAGCGATTGTCTTAACGATCCTCTCCGGTTCAGGCCGGGCCAGGTCGACCGACAACAACCCGTTCTTCAGATCCGCACCCAGCACCAGCATCCCCTCCGCCAGCACGAAGGTGCGCTGGAAGTGGCGCGCGGCGATGCCGCGATGGATGTATTGCCGGGACTTGTCGTCCTGCTGCCGCCCGCGAATGACGAGCTGGTTTTCCTCAATGGTTACATCGAGTTGGTCGCGCGTGAATCCTGCGACCGCCAGCGTGATTCGTAAGCGCTCGGGCTGGCCGTCCGCGCCGCCGCACCTCTCGATATTGTAGGGAGGATAACCGTCGGCACCTTTGACGACGCGATCGAGCACGCGCTCAATCTCGTCGAAGCCCAGAAGGAACGGACTGGATAACGTGGGAACACGAGACATAGTTTACAAAGTCCTCTCGAAGCGACTTTGGTGCATCAGGGCCCGCAAGTGGCACCCCTTGATCAGCAATATGGGCATGTTCCCATGTGGGTTCAAGCAGGTAGCGGGGGTGTGGATGGGCGTCTCCACCGTGACCAATATCGAGTGAAGTGCTTCCGGATCGTCATGGCCGGGCTTGTCCCGGCCATTCACGACCTTGCTCGTTGCGCCAAGAATGTGGATGCCCGGGCATGACGCGATTGCGGGCGAATTACCCAACGAAAACAACGCCGCATCTACTGTGCATGGGGTTGTTTTCGCAGTTTTGGTTTGGGGCCTCGGAACGCTCAGGCTTCGAGCCGCTTTCGGCCATCGCCACTGAAAAGGTGCAGCTTGTTGCGCACCGCCGCGACCCGGATTTTCGCGCCGATGGCGGGGGCCTCGGTTCCGGGAATGCGGACGATGATCTCGCCGGGCGGCAGCTCGCCGGGCGTGGCGGCG
>NZ_JALBGZ010000848.1:0-2458 GCF_023006515.1 Bradyrhizobium sp. PRIMUS42 | reverse complement strand
CCACCGGCAACGGGCCGGCGCACCACCTCGACGATGAGGTCGCCGCAGCGGAAGAACATCAGCTGGCCCCAATCCTGGTGCGAGCGGTCGAGCGCCAGGTCGAGGCCGAGCCGCGCGCCGTAGAGCGCGGCGGCGCGTTCGGAATCCTCGGTGGTGATCACGACATGGTCGAGCGCGTCGATCGGCGCGATGTCGGTCGCCGGGGAGAGCGGGCGCTCATCGGCGAGCTCGAGGAAGAACATGCGCACGCCGCGCGTGATTTCCGTGGCGGCACGCGTGCGCTTCCAGTGCAGGACGTTGCCCGATTCAGCGTCGCTGCTTTCGACCTCGGCGACCGGCTCCGGGCTCAAGGCCACCCGTTCCAGCCGCCGGTGCATCCTGCCGATGTCTGCGACACGAAAGCACAGGCTGGCGAGCACGCCTTCCTGGTCGTCGAGCAGTGCCCGCATGCGATCCGCGGTCACGCTGAAGCCGCTCGGCGCCATCAATTCGATCGTCATGTTGCCGAGGGTGAACAGCACCCGATCGGCGCCTTCGCCCGAGTTCTGCCAGGCCGGCGCGCGGGCGAGCAGCGTCTGGTAGGCCGCCTTGGCCGCACCGATATCGCTCACCAGAACGACGATGTGATCGAGCCCGGTGATCATCCTGCACCCATTTGATCGACTTGGAACCCACGGACCGAAAGACGGCGTTTGTCCGGGCTTGGCATTGGCCTGACATGGTCGTATTCCGGCAACATGCTGACCTCAAGCGCTTCGGGCGGCAGTTTTGCGAATAATTTCAGCGTCCCTCCGGAGCGGAACCGGTGCTAGAGTAATCCCGCCGGCCGGGACCACAAGCGCATCACGGACAAGCAATGCAGGCTCTCTTCATCGGACAGACCTATATCGACGTCGTCTTCATCACCGACCACATGCCGACCGGCGACGAGAAACACGTGGCATCGGACTACGCGGTCTCCTTCGGCGGCAACGCGGTGACAGCGGCTTTCTGCTGCGCCAAGCTCGGCATCGTGCCCGATCTGATCGCCACCGCGGCCAATGACTGGCTGGGGCGCATGTTCCAGGACATGTGCGCGAAATACGCGATCTCGCTGCACGGGCGGAAGGTGAACCAGTCCTCGCTCTCCTTCATCATGCCCAAGGACGGCAAGCGCGCCATCGTCCGCTGCCGCGACGACGAGCACATCCACCCCTTCCCGATGCTCAATCTCGGCGGCTGCCGCGCGCTGCACGTCGACGGCCACCAGCCGGATGCTGCGATCCACTACGCCAAAGTGTGCCGCGAGGCCGGCATTTTGACCTCGCTCGACGGCGGCGGCCTGCGCACCAACACGCATGAGCTGCTGGAATTCATCGACGTCGCCATCGTCGCCGAGCGCCTGTGCGAGCAGATGGACCTGACGCCGGAGAAGATGCTCGATTATCTCAAGAGCCGCGGCTGCAAGATCGGCGGCATCACCATGGGCGAGAAGGGCCTGCTCTGGTACGACGAAACAGGGACGGTGCAGGTGATGCCGGCGATGCCGATCCCGCGCGAGCGCGTGATCGACACCAACGGCGCCGGCGACGTCTTCCATGGCGCCTATGTCTATTCCTACCTCGCCCATCCCGGCAAAAGCTGGCGCGAGCACTTTGATTTTGCCCGCGCCGCCTCGACCTACAAGATCCAGCGCCTCGGCAACGAGGCCGGCCTGCCGACGCTGGTCGACATCGCCAAGGTCAGACACGAGTTCGAGGTCAGGGTCTAGTTTCAATGGGGCGCGTCTTCGTCGCCGGCAGCATCAACATGGATGTGGTGGCGACCGCCGATCGCCATCCGAAGGTCGGCGAGACCGTCGCCGGCCGGCAGGTGCTCTATTTTCCGGGCGGCAAGGGTGCGAACCAGGCGGTGGCGGCGTCACGGCTCGGTGCGCGGACCACGCTGATCGGCCGGCTGGGCAGGGATTCGTTCGGGGCCGAGTTGAGGACGTTCCTCGGCGATCAGGGGATCGATCTTGGCTCCGTCCGCGACGCGGACACGCACACCGGCACCGCGATCATCACGGTCGCCGCGGCCGACAACACCATCGTCGTCATTCCCGGCAGCAATGCCCTGGTCAGCGCGGATGATGTCGCGGATGTGCCGCTGGCGAAGGGCGATGTCGCAGTCAGCCAGTTCGAGATCCCGCTTCCGACCATCGCCGCCTTCTTCCGGCGCGCGCGCGAGGCTGGCGCCGTGACCGTGCTCAACCCGGCGCCGGCGCTAGAGATGTCAGGTGAGCTGCTCGCGCTGGTCGACATCCTCGTGCTGAACGAGACCGAGCTCGGCTTTCTCGCCGGCGTGGAACTGTCGGAGCGTGACGAAGCCGCACGGATTTTCGACGTAGCGCGGCAGCTTCAGGCCCGGCAGGATCAGACCATCTGCATCACGCTCGGCAGGCGCGGCGTGCTCGCGCTGGCCGGGCGCGAAGAGGTCG
>NZ_JALBGZ010000847.1:0-2461 GCF_023006515.1 Bradyrhizobium sp. PRIMUS42 | reverse complement strand
CCCAGCGCCTGCACGAGGCCGACCACGTCGCCGACCGTGTCGAAGATGGAGTAGGCGGCAACGTCTGGCGGCGCGGCGCTTTGGCCGTAGCCGCGCATGTCGGGGGCGACGACGTGAAACCCGGCCTCGGCGAGCACGGGGATCTGGTGGCGCCAGGAATAGGACAGCTCCGGCCAGCCATGGCACAGCAGCACCAGCGGACCCTGGCCGGCTTCGCGGATGAAGAGATCGATGCCGTTGGTCTTGATCACACGGGTGGAGGACATCGCTTTTCCGCCTTGTTTCAGGGGTTTGGTCGAGAAACATGAGGCGCCACGATAGGGGCGCGGCGAGAATCGTGCAATCTCGCGGCAGGCGTCCAACCTCGTGTTGTTCGCATCGGTTCCAGCTGTTAGAACGCCGCTCTCAGGGCTTGGCCATGGCATTTCGTCCTTCTTCGCTTCGTCGCACCCGCTTCACCGCCGGGGCGCTGTTGCGCGGGCTGATGGCGACGGTTCTGGTTGTGGGCATCGGCTGGAGTGGGGCGCTTCTGGCCGCCAACCAGAGCGTCCAGGGCGCCAAGAAGGCGGACGATACCGGCTTCGACGGCGATGCCCCGACCGCGATCCTGATCGAAGCCTCCAGCGGCAGCGTGCTGTTCGAGAAGAACGCCGACGAGCTGCGCGCGCCCTCCAGCATGATGAAGCTGATGACGGCGGAGGTGGTCTTCAATGCCATCAAGAAGGGCGACATCAAGCTGACCGACGAGTACCGGATCAGCGAGAACGCCTGGCGACGGGGCGGCGCGCCCTCGGGCGGCTCCACCATGTTTGCCGCCATCAACAGCAAGGTCTCGGTCGACGATCTCCTGCACGGCGCGATCATCCAGAGCGGCAACGACGCCTGCATCGCGCTGGCCGAAGCCATGGCGGGCAACGAGCGGATCTTCGCGGCCGACTTCATGACCAAGCGCGCCCGCGAGCTCGGCATGACCAGGTCGACCTTCGGCAATTCCAACGGCCTGCCCGACCCCGGCAACAAGATGACGGTGCGCGAGCTCGGCATCCTCGCCCGGCACATCATCCTGGACTTCCCCGAATTCTACAAACTGTTCGGCGAGAAGGAGTACACTTGGAACAAGATCCGCCAGCCTAACCGCAATCCGCTGCTCAATTCGATGGAAGGCGCCGACGGCCTCAAGACCGGCTACACCAAGGAAGGCGGCTACGGCATGGTCGGCTCGGCGGTGCAGAACGGCACGCGGCTGATCGTCGTCGTCAACGGGCTCGAAGATCCCGAGGATCGTGCTACGGAAGCCAAGAAGATGCTGGAATGGGGTTTTCGCAATTTCGAAACCCGCACGCTGATCGCGGCCGAGCAGCCCGTCGGCTACGCCAAGGTGTTCGGCGGCGAGAGCCGCTCGGTCAAGCTCGTCGCCAAGAACCCGGTGAAGGTGATGGTGCACAAGAACGGCAGCGACAAGCTGATTGCGCGCGTCGTCTATAGCGGCCCGGTGCGGGCGCCGGTCGAGGCCGGCCAGCGGGTCGGCGTGGTCAAGGTCTGGCGCAGCGGCAACATCGCGGTGGAGACGCCGGTCTATGCGGCCGAAGCGATTGCTACCGGCTCGACCATGCGACGTGCGATCGACGGCGCCAGCGAGCTCGTGATCGGCATGTTCCGCGCAGGCGCCGAGAAGCTCTGACCATGAGTGAGAGCGCGCTACAGCGGCCGTCCGGACGCGGACGCTTCATCACCTTTGAAGGCGGCGAGGGCACCGGCAAATCGACCCAGATCAAGAAACTCGCCGACCGTCTCAAGGCGGCAAAGCTGCGCATCCGGGTCACGCGCGAGCCGGGCGGCTCGCCGGGTGCCGAGATCATGCGTCATCTGGTGCTGTCCGGCATGGGCAAGCTGCTCGGACCCGAAGCCGAGACGCTGCTGTTTGCCGCCGCACGTGATGACCATGTCCGCACCGTGATCCTGCCTGCGCTCAACCAGGGCACCTGGGTGCTGTGCGACCGCTTCGCCGATTCCACGCGGGCCTATCAGGGCAGCCTCGGCAAGGTTCCAATCGGTCTCATCAACGCGATGCAGCGGGTCACCATCGGCGATCTCAAGCCGGACCTCACTCTCATCCTCGACCTGCCGGTCGAGATCGGCCTCCAGCGCGCCGCCGCGCGCCGCGGCAACGGCACGCCGGACAGGTTCGAGGGTGAGAAGCTCAGTTTTCATCAGGCTCTGCGCGAGGCCTATCGCAAGATCGCTGCGGACGAACCCGCGCGCTGCGTGCTGATCGACGCCAATTCCGACCCGGATACAGTTGCGGCACGAGTCTGGACGGCGCTGCGCGATCGTCTGCTTCCCACACCGGCCTCGGTGGTTTCCGCATGAGCCCACGTCAGACCGAGCGCGAAACGCCCATTCCGCATCCGCGCGAGACCTCGCGGCTGTTCGGACATCGCGAGGCCGAGACGGCGCTGCT
>NZ_JALBGZ010000846.1:0-2468 GCF_023006515.1 Bradyrhizobium sp. PRIMUS42 | reverse complement strand
GACCACGGCGGATGCCGTCGCGGCGCCGCCGGCGCCGGGACCGACAAGCGTGATCGGCGGAATGCCCTCGCCGTCGATCGTGACCGCATTGGTGACACCCATCACCTGCGCGATCGAGGAGGATTTGGGGACCATGGTCGGATGCACGCGCTGCTCGATGCCCTTGGCGGTGCGCACCGCAACGCCGAGCAGCTTGACGCGGTAGCCGAGATCGGAGGCCGCGCGCAGATCTTCCGGTGCGATGGACGAGATACCTTCGACATACACCGCGCTTTGAGCAACTTTCGTGCCGAAGGCGAGGCTGGCAAGGATTGCAAGTTTTTGCGCGGTGTCGTGACCATCCACATCGAAGGACGGGTTGGCCTCGGCATAACCGAGCCGCTGCGCGTCCTTGAGGCATTCGGCGAAGGACAGACCTTCCTGCTCCATCCGGGTCAGGATGTAATTGCAGGTGCCGTTGAGGATACCGTAGACGCGGTTGATGCCGGTTCCGGCGAGACCCTCGCGCAACGTCTTGATGACGGGGATCGCGGCGCCGACGGCTGCCTCATAATTCAGCGCACCGCCGTGCTTTTCGGCCGCCTTGGCGAGCTTGAGACCGTGCTTGGCCAGCAGCGCCTTGTTGGCGGTGACGACCGACTTGCCGGAGCTGAGTGCGGCCTCGACCGCCGACAGGGCGGGATCGCCCGCGCCACCCATCAGCTCGACGAAGCAATCGATGCCGGGATGAGTGGCCAGCGCCATCGGATCCCTGGCCCATTCGACGCCGCGCAGATCGACGCCGCGCTTCTTCGCCTTCGAGCGCGCGGTGACGGCAACGACACGGATGCCGCGGCCGCTGCGGCCCGCGAGCACACGGGCCTGCGTTTCAATCAAACGGACCACTTCGGCGCCCACGGTGCCGAGCCCCGCTATGCCCACTTTCAGGGGTGCAACCATGATGTCTTAGAAAACCTGCCGAAGAGAACTTAACGCCGATTGGCGAGCGGAACGACGTTGTGCAACGTTTCGATGCCGCTTTCAAGGAAGCGTCGCACGCCGCGCGCGGCCTGCCTGATCCGTTGCTCGTTTTCCACCATGGCGATGCGGACATATCCTTCACCATGCTCGCCGAAGCCGACGCCGGGCGACACCGCGACGCCGGATTTCTCGACCATCAGGGTCGCGAACTGCATGCTGCCGACGCTGCGGAAGGCTTCCGGCAGCGGCACCCAGGCGAACATCGAGGCCTCCGGCGGCGGAATCTCCCAGCCTGCGCGGCCGAACGATTCAACCAGCGCATCGCGGCGCTTGCGGTAGGTGTCGCGCATCTCCTTGACGCACTCGTCAGGGCCGTTCAGCGCCGCGGTCGCCGCGACCTGGACCGGCGTGAAGGCGCCGTAATCGAGGTAGGATTTGACGCGGGCGAGCGCCGCGATCACCCGCTCATTGCCGACCGCGAAGCCCATGCGCCAGCCGGCCATCGAATAGGTCTTCGACATCGAGGTGAACTCGACGGTGACATCGATCGCACCCGGCACCTGGAGCACCGAGGGCGGCGGATTGTTCTCGTCGAAATAGACCTCGGCATAAGCGAGATCGGACAGGATCAGGATCTCGTGCTTCTTCGCGAAGGCGACGAGGTCCTTATAGAAGTCCAGGCTCGCGACATAGGCGGTCGGGTTCGAAGGATAGCAGACGACGAGCGCGAGCGGCTTCGGGATCGAATGCACGATCGCCCGCTCCACCGCCTCGAAGAACTGCGGCGTCGGCTCGGAGGGCACCGAGCGGATGACGCCGCCCGCCATCAAAAAGCCGAAGGCGTGAATCGGGTAGCTCGGGTTCGGACAGAGGATGACGTCGCCGGGCGCCGTGATCGCCTGCGCCACATTGGCAAAGCCCTCTTTCGAGCCGAGCGTCGCCACGATCTGAGTGTCGGGGTTGAGCTTCACGCCGAAGCGGCGGGCGTAGTAGCCGGCTTGGGCCCGGCGCAGTCCGGGGATACCGCGGGACGCCGAGTAGCGATCGGTGCGCGGCTTGCCCAGCGTCTCCTTCAGCTTCTCCAGCACATGCGCCGGGGCCGGCAGGTCCGGATTGCCCATGCCGAGGTCGATGATGTCGGCGCCAGCATTCCGCGCGGCCGCCTTGGCCCGGTTGACCTGCTCGAACACGTAAGGCGGAAGGCGGCGGATGCGGTAAAATTCTTCCATGGCTCTCTGGGCTCCGGGCAACCGGTCAAGACAGAATCGACAGGACGGACGACGATTCGGAAAGGCGCTCAGGATCGTCGTGAAAACTACTCAAAATCAAATGCTTAGAGCAATCATCGACAACGAAGACTGAAGTCGTTCGCCCTGACTCTCGGCTGAACCGGGATCTTTTAGCACGGCAAGGCGGGGGCGCCAGCGATTACCTTGCGGCGCCTCATTTCGCGTCCTTGCCGGCAGCGGCCTGGCGATCGCGCGCGGCGGCGAGCTCGGCCTCGATCT
>NZ_JALBGZ010000845.1:0-2480 GCF_023006515.1 Bradyrhizobium sp. PRIMUS42 | reverse complement strand
GACGGACTTCGAGTCCGACGAGACCGTGGCCGCATCATTGGTGCCGGTGATAGTCACCGTCACCGTGCCGCTCGCGGTGCCATCCTGGCTGGTCACCGTGAACTGGTCCTGCACCTGCTGGCCGGCGGTGAGCTCGTCATGGGCGCCGTTGCCGGTGTAGCTCCAGGCGCCGTTGGCATCGATCGTGAAGTCGCCGTAGGTCCCATGGGCGTTGGTCTGGGCCACGGCATGGGCTTCGCCCGTATCCGGGTCGGTGATGGTGAGCTGGCCGCTGGCGTTCAGTGCGGCGGCGGTGTTGCCTTCCGTGACGGACTTCGAGTCCGAACTCACGGTCGCCGCATCGTTGCTGCCGGTGATGGTCACCGTCACCGTGCCGCTCGCAGTGCCGTCCTGGCTGGTCACGGTGAACTGGTCCTGGACCTGCTGGCCGGCGGTGAGCTCATTGTGGGCGCCGTTGCCGGTGTAGCTCCAGGTGCCGTTGGCATCGATCGTGAAGTCGCCATAGGTCCCGTGCGCGTTGGTCTGGGCCACGACATGGGCCTCGCCGGTGTCGGGATCCACAATCGTCAGCTGGCCGGAGGCGTTCAATGCGGCGGCGGTGTCGCCTTCCGTGACGGACTTCGAGTCCGATGAGACCGTGGCCGCATCGTTGCTGCCGGTGATGGTGACCGTCACCGTGCCGGTGGCGGTGCCGTCCTGGCTGGTCACCGTGAACTGATCCTGCACCTGCTGGCCGGCGGTGAGCTCATCGTGGGCGCCATTGCCGGTGTAGCTCCAGGCCCCGTTGGCATCGATGGTGAAGTCGCCGTAGATCCCGTGCGCGTTGGTCTGCGCCACGACGTGGGCTTCGCCGGTGTCGGGATCCACGATCGTCAGCTGGCCGCTGGTATTGAGCGCCGCCGCGGTATCGCCCTCGGTGACGGACTTCGAGTCCGACGAGACCGTGGCCGCATCGTTGCTGCCGGTGATTGTGACCGTCACCGTGCCGGTGGCGGTGCCGTCCTGGCTGGTCACCGTGAACTGATCCTGCACCTGCTGGCCGGCGGTGAGCTCGTCATGGGCGCCGTTGCCGGTGTAGCTCCAGGCCCCGTTGGCATCGATCGAGAAGTCGCCGTAGGTCCCATGGGCGTTCGATTGCGCCACGACGTGGGCTTCGCCCGTATCCGGGTCGGTGATGGTGAGCTGGCCGCTCGTATTGAGCGCCGCCGCGGTATCGCCTTCCGTGACGGACTTCGAGTCCGAACTCACGGTCGCCGCATCGTTGCTGCCGGTGATGGTGACTGTGACGATGCCGCTCGCGGTGCCGTCCTGGCTGGTGACCGTGAACTGGTCCTGCACCTGCTGGCCGGCGGTGAGCTCGTCATGGGCGCCGTTGCCGGTGTAGCTCCAGGCGCCGTTGGCATCGATCGTGAAGTCGCCGTAGGTCCCGTGAACGTTCGATTGCGCCACGACATGGGCTTCGCCGGTGTCGGGATCCACGATCGTCAGCTGACCGCTGGTATTGAGCGCCGCCGCGGTATCGCCCTCGGTGACGGACTTCGAGTCCGACGAGACCGTGGCCGCATCGTTGCTGCCGGTGATGGTGACCGTCACCGTGCCGGTGGCGGTGCCGTCCTGGCTGGTCACCGTGAACTGGTCCTGCACCTGCTGGCCGGCGATGAGCTCGTCGTGGGCGCCGTTGCCGGTGTAGCTCCAGGCCCCGTTGGCATCGATGGTGAAGTCGCCGTAGGTCCCGTGGGCGTTGGTCTGCGCGACGACATGGGCTTGGCCCGTGTCGGGATCCACAATCGTCAGCTGACCGCTGCTATTGAGCGCAGCCGCGGTGTCGCCCTCGCTGACGGACTTCGAGTCCGAACTCACGGTCGCCGCATCGTTGCTGCCGGTGATGGTGACCGTCACCGTGCCGGTGGCGGTGCCGTCCTGGCTGGTGACCGTGAACTGGTCCTGGACCTGCTGGCCGGCGGTGAGCTCGTCATGGGCGCCGTTGCCGGTGTAGCTCCAGGCCCCGTCGGCATCGATGGTGAAGTCGCCGTAGGTCCCATGGGCGTTGGTCTGCGCGACGACGTGGGCTTCGCCGGTGTCGGGATCCACGATCGTCAGCTGGCCGCTGGTATTGAGCGCCGCAGCGGTGTCGCCTTCCGTGACGGACTTCGAGTCCGACG
This sequence comes from Bradyrhizobium sp. PRIMUS42, assembly GCF_023006515.1. Taxonomy (NCBI): domain Bacteria; kingdom Pseudomonadati; phylum Pseudomonadota; class Alphaproteobacteria; order Hyphomicrobiales; family Nitrobacteraceae; genus Bradyrhizobium; species Bradyrhizobium sp. PRIMUS42. The sequence goes on along the minus strand of NZ_JALBGZ010000845.1, from coordinate 318 downwards.
AGACCGTGGCCGCATCGTTGCTGCCGGTGATGGTGACCGTCACGGTACCGGTGGCGGTGCCGTCCTGGCTGGTGACGGTGAACTGGTCCTGCACCTGCTGGCCGGCGGTGAGCTCGTCATGGGCACCATTGCCGGTGTAGCTCCAGGCGCCGTTGGCATCGATCGAGAAGTCGCCGTAGGTCCCGTGCGCGTTGGTCTGGGCCACGGCATGGGCCTGGCCCGTATCCGGGTCGGTGATGGTAAGCTGGCCGCTGGCGTTCAATGCGGCGGCAGTGTTGCCTTCGGTGACGGACTTCGAGTCCGACGAGACCGTGGCCG
>NZ_JALBGZ010000844.1:0-2481 GCF_023006515.1 Bradyrhizobium sp. PRIMUS42 | reverse complement strand
CCGGCGATCGTGGTGGCGCCGTAGGGCGCGCCGCCCGTGACTTCGTCGAGCTTCATCTGACCGGTAAAGCCGTAGTTCATGCCGACGACGACCATGCCGAAATGCAGCAGGTTGGTGATGATCGAGAACAGCGTCGTCTCCTGGCCGCCATGCTGGGTCGCAGTCGAGGTGAAGGCGCCGCCGACCTTGCCGTGCAGCGCACCCTTGGCCCAGAGGCCGCCGGCCTGGTCGAGGAAGTTCGCCATCTGCGAGGCCATGCGGCCGAAGCGGGTGCCGGTGCCGACGATGATCGCGTCGTAATTCGCGAGGTCATCGACCTTGGCGATGGGAGCGGCCTGATCAACCTTGTAATAGGAGGCTTTGGCGACTTCGGCTGGCACCAGCTCCGGCACGCGCTTGATGTCGACGGTGGCGCCGGTCTCGCGTGCGCCCTCGGCGACGGCGTTGGCCATCGCTTCGATGTGGCCATAGGCGGAGTAATAGAGGACGAGAACTTTGGTCATGTGTGGTCTCCGTTGGACGATGAGTTTGACTAGTTGTTGAGGTCGTCATGCCCGGGCAGAAGCGCGAAGCGCGTCTTCGCGCTAGATGTCCCGGCATCCACGCTCTTGTCCGCTCGTGGAGGGTCGTGGATGGCCGGGACAAGCCCGGCCATGACGGAGAGCGTTGCTACGCTGCGTCGACGAGCACGATCTCCGAATCTTCCAGCGCGGTGATCGTCAGCCGGCCTTCGTCGCGGATCGCAGCGCCGTCGCGGGCGTTGACGCGGACGCCGTTGATCTCGACGGCGCCTGCCGCGGGCACGAGGTAGAGATGCCGCGACGTCTGCGGCGCGTATTCCGCGCTCTCGCCGGCCCTCAGCGTGGTGGCGAGCACCCGCGCATCGGCGCGAATAGGCAGCGCGTCGGTATCACCTTCGATCCCGCTCGCGATCGTCACGAGCTTGCCGGAGCGGTCCGCCTTCGGGAACGGCTTAGATCCCCAGGTCGGCTGTCCCCCGCGCGCCGTCGGCTCGATCCAGATCTGGAAGATCCGCGTCCTCGTCGGCTCGAGATTGTACTCGGAGTGGCGGATGCCGCTGCCGGCGCTCATCACCTGCACGTCGCCCGCTTCAGTGCGGCCCTCGTTGCCGAGACTGTCCTGATGGGTGATGGCGCCCTCGCGCACATAGGTGATGATTTCCATGTTGGCGTGGGGATGGGCCGGAAAGCCGGTGTTCGGCGCGATCTCGTCGTCGTTCCACACCCGCAAGGCGCCGTGACCCATGTTGTTGGGGTCATAGTGGCTAGCGAAGGAGAAATGATGCTTGGCCTTGAGCCAGCCGTGGTCGGCGCCGCCGAGCTTTGCGAAAGGTCTGAGTTCGATCATCTGCGTATTCCTTGACTTGAAGAGTGGCGGCTCGGATCAGGCGCCGAAGCCGCCGTCGACATTGAGCACCGTGCCGGTGACGAAGGAGGCTTCCGGGCTTGCGAGAAAGACGATTCCGGCGGCGACTTCCTCAGGGCGGCCGAAGCGTTGCAGCGCGTGCTGCTTGCGCTGGGTCTCGGCGAACTCGCCGCCATCCTTCGGGTTCATGTCGGTGTCGATCGAGCCGGGCTGCACCACGTTCACCGTGATGCCGCGCGGGCCGAGGTCGCGTGCCGCGCCCTTGGTGTAGCCAACCACGGCTGCCTTGGTGGCGACGTAGTCGGCAAGGCCCGGGAACGAGGCGCGGTCGGCCAGCATGGAGCCGACGGTGACGATGCGGCCGCCTTCACCCATCAATTGCGAAGCGGCACGGATCGCCGCGATCACGCCATGCACGTTGACCTGGTCCTGACGGGCCAAGGCTTCAGTGTCGGCACTGGCATCGTCGATCGCACCGCCGGCGGCGACGCCGGCATTGTTGACGAGAATGTCGAGATGGCCGAATTCCTTGGCGACGTCGTTGACCAGTTGGGTGACGTCCTTCGCGGAAGCCTGGTCGGCCCTGAAGGCACGCGCCCTGACGCCCTTCGCCTTCAATTCAGTTACGACGGCCTCCGCCTTGTCCGGCGAGGCGACATAGCTGATGGCGACATCAGCGCCTTCGTCGGCGAGTGCGCGGGCGCTTGCCGCGCCGATGCCGCGCGAGCCGCCGGTGACGAGGGCAACCTTGCCTGAGAGCTTCTTGGTCATTGGATTTCTCCATTTCCTGAATTTCTGATGACCCTTGGATAAGGCTCCGCCTGTGGTATAGAAATAGAAACTATAGAAACGCATTGTTTCCCAAAAGCTCCGATCGGACAGGTCCCATGGCAAAACTCCCCGATTTCGAGGCGCTCGCGATTTTCGCAAAAGTCGTGGAATTACGGTCGTTTGCGGGGGCCGCGAGCGAACTCGCGATGTCCAAGGCGACGGTCTCGAAGGCCGTGACCCGGCTGGAGGAGCGGTTAGGGGCCCGCCTGTTCAACCGCACCTCGCGCCGGCTCGCGCTGACCGATGCCGGCCACAAGCTCGCCG
>NZ_JALBGZ010000843.1:0-2482 GCF_023006515.1 Bradyrhizobium sp. PRIMUS42 | reverse complement strand
TGCTGTGCCGGTAAAGGTGCCGGCGCTCGAGCCGAGCGATGCGCCGAGGGCTGCAGTCCCGGTGACGGGGGTCGTGCCACCGGCTGCGCCGGTATAGAGCACGTTGCTCTTGGCGGTCGCGCTCGCATAGGAGGTCGTGCCGCGCAGGTCGGCGGGCGTCGCGCCCGGTATCGTGGTGGAGACGTTCGACTTGGTGGAATAGCCCACCGTGGTCTGCAGCGCCTGGTTGGCGATCGATTTCGCGCTGTCGATCAGCTTCTGCAGCGAGGTGATGCCGGTGTTGGCGGCCTGGAGCACCTGCACACCGTTGTTGATGCCGTCGAGCAGGTTACTGATGTCGCTCGCCCGGTTGTCCAACCCCTGCGCCGTGAAGAAGTTGGTGGGGTTGTCGAGCGCCGTGTTGACCTTCTTACCGGTCGACAGCCGCTCCTGCGTCGTGGCCAGCAAGTCGGCCGTCGACTGCAGCGACAACAGGTTCTGGCGAACGGACGCCGAGAGAACGATGTTGGACATTGGCGAGTCTTCCTCTTGAACCGGATACGAATCGGCCGCGCGGTCTGCAAAGCGGGCTTTTGTCCAGTTTTAGGAGGTGTCCTTTAAAGTATGGTTAACGCCGGTTTAAGCGATAGGGTTAATGGCGGGTGAACGCCCCTGCCCGCCTCCGGACGCAAAAAAGAGCGGCGGGGCAAATGGCCCCGCCACTCAATTTTCTTAAGTAATTTCAGCTGCTTATTAGCGGAGCAGCTGGAGCACGCTCTGCTGCGAGGTGTTGGCCAGCGACAGCGCGGAGACCGCGATCGACTGCCGGGTCGACAGCGCCTGGCTGTTCGCCGCCTCGACGTTGGTGTCGGCCAGGGTCAGGTTGGACGAGCCGGTCTGCAGCACATTGATCAGGTTCTTGTTGAAGTCCTGACGGATCTGCACCACCGAGAGGTTCGAACCGAGGCTCGAGGCTTCCGAGCGCAGCGTGCTCGACGCGGCGTTCAGGTTGGTCAGCACCCTGTTGGCGGCTGCGTTGTCGATGAAGTCGACGCCGACGGTCAGCGAGGCGAGACCCAGGCCCTTCGAGTTGTAGGTCACGCCGGTGATGTTCAGGCTCGACTTGCCGGTCTCGTCGAACACCAGCTTGAGCTGGTCGCCGTTCAAGAGGTTGACACCGTTGAACGAGGAGTCCTGCGAGGTCGTGTCGATCTGGTTCAGGATGTTGTTGTACTGAGATACCAGGTTCGCACGGGCCGTCTGGGCAACGCCATCCTGGACGGGAGTGGAAGCCGTCGAGAACGTGAGCGCCGAAGTCAGCGTGCCGCCGATCGCACCGCCGGCGGTCGTCGAGCCGAGCGTCGAGGACGCGTAGTCGTTGGACGCGGTGATGGTCAGCAAGCCATTGGCATCGATCGTCGCCGCGAGGTTGTTGGCCTGAAGCTTCGTGTTGAGCTGGTCGAGCGTCTTGACCGTGCCGTTGGTGCCGTCGCCGAAGGTGACGTTGACCGCCGTGCCGCCGTTGAAGGAGGAGAAGGTCAAGGTCTTGCCGGCAATGCCGCCGATGCCGGAGGTGCGTGCGGCGGAGAATGCCGTTGCGTTTCCGGTGTTACCGGCGAGGCCGAACACGTTGAGCGCGTTGCCGGTGCCGGTGATCGACAGGTCGGCATTGACGCCGGTCGAGATCTTGAGCTGGCCGGAGGTGTTGATCGTCGAGTTCGACTGGCCGGTGGCGGTCGCAAGCGTCGCGGTGCCGTTGGCGTTGATCGTTGCGGTCTGCACGCCGGTGGCAATGTCGATCGCCTTCAGCACGTCGTTGACCGTACCGCCCTGCAGATAGACCGTCGAGTTGCCGTTGCCGTCGGTGACGACCGCACCGTTCGCACCATACCCGCTCGGAACGCTCGGAGCACCGGTCGAACCCGGGGTCGGCGCGTTCTTGAAGGTGATGACGTGACCGTCGACGTTCAGCGTCGAACCGTCCGCGATCGTCGCACCCAGCGAGCCCGCGGTCGTAGTCCGGTTGACGTTCAAGCTGGCATTGCCTGCACCAGAAGACGTGGTCAGGCCGAGCGCCTTGAGCAGGTCGGCCTTGCCGGTGACGCTCAGATCCGCACCCGTCGAGCTCTTCAGCGTGACGGCACCCGCACCAACGCTCGAAGCGGTCTGGTTGAAGCTGGTGGCGAGCGTCGCAGCACCGGCAGTGATGGCTGCCGTCTTGACGCCGCTGGCCAGATCGACCGCGGTCAACAGATCGCTGACGGTCGCTGCCGGAGTGCCCGCGGTCCCGAGATAGACCGTGGTGTTGCCGTTGCCGTCGGTGACGAGGTTGCCGCTGACGCCCGAACCGGACGCAACCGCAGTCGAGGCCGGGGCAGACCCCGAGCGGAAGGTGATGGTCTTGCCGTTCACCGTCAGGGTGTCGCCGTCGGCGGGCTGGGCGTTGCCGAGCAAGCCGGTTGCGGTCGTGCCGTTGGTGGCGATCAGGGTGATGGCGCCGGTC
>NZ_JALBGZ010000842.1:0-2485 GCF_023006515.1 Bradyrhizobium sp. PRIMUS42 | reverse complement strand
CGCCGCGTAAGCCAGTCCCTTGAACGAGGCCACCTCGCCTTCGACGGCGCCGAGCATCTGCCCTTCACGCGTCAGCGCGAATGGAAACTGTCCGACCGGCTGCGCCGCGGCCGAGCCGGCGCAGCACAGGACAATGGAAGCTGCAACAAGCGCGAGCACGGATCGCATCTTCGGAGCATCTCGATGCGCGGACGGTTTCCTGCAGGTTACGTCCGCGGCCGTCAGAGAGGCAAGCCTCGCGCGACCTAACCGCCCTTGGCAATGAGCTCCGCCAGCGCGTGGCGCGCGACGATGCCGAGCTCGCCGAGGGTGGAGTGGCCCGCCCCTGCTGCCTCGATCAGGCGCTCGGCGATGAACCTGCGGCTGTCGTGATCGCCACCGTACGGCAGTTGGCGGCACGTCTCCTCCAGGACGACGTCCATGTTCGCTTTGGTCCGCTCACTCAACTCTGGCATGACGCTCGGTCGCTACGCGTGGCTTGTAGCCGCAAGCATACACAGACGGATCGGACATGATTACCCCGGGTGATCACGGCCATTGTGCATCGCGATGCGTGTGGCGCCGCCAGATTCACGTGGCCATGATGCTGCCCCAAACGACCACCGAAGATTGCACTTGCTCTGATGACAAGCTGAACCTGCGGCGATAGCCTGCCGGCAAAACAAAACACACGGGAGGAATGCGATGCCTGACGCAATGGTTGCTACACGTGCCTCCGACGAGCGCGGAACCGCCCAGCAGGTCGATGTTGCCGTGGTCGGCGCCGGATTTGCCGGCCTCTATCTTCTGCATCGCCTGCGCAAAGCCGGCTTCGAGGCGGTCGCGCTCGAAGAGGCCGGCGACGTCGGCGGCACCTGGTACTGGAACCGCTACCCGGGCGCCCGTTGCGACATCCAGACCATCGATTACAGCTACACCTTCGATCCCGAGCTCGATACCGCCTGGACCTGGTCGGAGAAATACGCGACCCAGCCCGAGATCCTGCGCTATTTCGGCTTCATCGCCGACCGCTACGACCTCAGGCGCGACATCCGCTTCGGGACCAAGGTCACCGAAGCCAATTGGGACGAGAAGGCCGAGCGCTGGCAGCTGACCACCGACAACGGCGCGCCGGTCTCCTGCCGTCACTACATCATGGCGACCGGCTGCCTTTCGGCGCCAAAGCCGCCGGAAATCGACGGCGTCAGGGATTTCAAAGGCGAGGTCTATTTCACCGGACGCTGGCCGCATGACGGCGTCAACCTCGCGGGAAAGCGCGTCGCCGTGATCGGCACGGGCTCGTCGGCCATCCAGTCGATCCCGCTGATCGCCGAGCAGGCCGCGCATCTGACCGTGTTCCAGCGCACGCCGAACTTCGCGCTGCCGGCGCATAACGGCCCGGTGCCGTCGGACCGCATGAGCCTGCTGCAAGGCGATCGCGCGGCCTATCGCGAGCAGGCGCGCCAATCGATGACCGGCGTGCCCTATCCGCAGCAGACGGTCGTGAGCTGGCAATTGAGCGATGCCGAGCGTCGTGAGCGGTTCGAACGTGCCTGGGCAGCCGGCGACCTCATCCACATCCTGACGCAGCTCTGGGCCGACCAGGCGGTCGACATCGACGGCAACAAGATCGTCCAGGACCTGATCCGCGAGAAAATCCGGGCCGCCGTCAGGGATCCCGAGACCGCCGCGGCGCTCACGCCGCACGACCATCCCTTCGGCGCCAAGCGCCCCTGCCTCGATACGAATTACTACGCGACCTACAACCGGCCGAACGTCACGCTGGTCAATCTGCGCCAGGAGCCGATCAAGGCGATCACCGCAAGCGGGATCTCCACGAGCGGCCGCAGCATCGACGTCGATGTCATCGTGTTTGCGACCGGGTTCGACGCCATGACCGGCGCGATCCGCGCCGTGCATCCGATCACCGGACGCGGCGGCAAGTCGCTCACCGACGTCTGGGCGCAGGGGCCGCAGACCTATCTTGGGCTCACGGTCGAGGGCTTCCCGAACTTCTTCATGATCACCGGTCCCGGCAGCCCGTCGGTATTGTCGAACATGGCGGTGTCGATCGAGCAGCACGTCGATTGGGTGGTCGACCGCCTGGCCGCGCTGCGCGATGCTGGCTTCACCACGATGGAGCCGACCGAGACGGCGCAGGCCGGCTGGAACAGGCACATGGCCGACTGTTCGACGCTGACACTGCACCGGCTCGCCAACACCTGGTACACGGGCGCCAACGTGCCCGGCAAGGTGCAGGGCCTGATGCCTTATACCGGCGGCGTCGGCCCCTATCGCAGCATCTGCGACGAGGTGGTCAGCCGCGGCATGCTGGGCTTCAAGCTCACCGGCCCTGGCGGCACGGAGCAATGCAATGACGGCGAGGTGGTGCGCCTGCAGCCGGACGTGCGGCTGGTGCTCAACCTGCTGGCGTCGCTGAACCTGCCGCCGATCGAGTCGATGGGCGCGCTCGGCGCCCGTGCCTTCGTGGACGAGTTCAACAAAG
>NZ_JALBGZ010000841.1:0-2485 GCF_023006515.1 Bradyrhizobium sp. PRIMUS42 | reverse complement strand
AGAACGAGGCGCTGGCGCAGTCGGTGGCGCCGCGCGGCCTGGTGCGGCTTGCCGTGCCCATGACGTTCGGGATCAAGGCGGTGGCGCCGCTGCTGCCGGAGTTTTTCGAGGCCTATCCGGAAGTCTCGGTCGATCTGCATTTGAGCGATGCGACCGTCGATCTGATCGGCGAAGGTTTCGACATGGCGGTGCGGATCGCGCGCCTGCCGGATTCCTCACTGATCGCCCGGCAGCTCTTCACCATGCCGCGCTACACCGTGGCCGCGCCGTCCTACCTGAAGCAACACGGCCGGCCGACGCATCCGATGCATTTGGCCGAGCACAAATGCTTCAGCTACGCCTATCTCTCCACGCCCAACGTCTGGCACTACACCAACTCGGCCGGCGAGCAGGCCAGCGTGCGCCCGGGCGGACAGCTCCGCGTCAACAACGGCGAGGCGTTGATGCCGGCTCTGATTGCGGGGCTCGGCATCGCCGAATTGCCCGAGTTCATTGTGGGTGAAGCGATTTCGTCCGGCGAGGTCGAAGTCATCCTGAAGGACTGGAGGCAGGCCGAAGGCGCCGTGCATCTGGTGACGCCGCCCGGCGGCCCGCGCCCCGCCCGCGTCGAAGCACTTGGCGATTTCCTCGCGGCCAAGCTGCCGGGCACGTGCAAGCGGCGATCGCGCGGGAAAAGCAAAGCGTCGTAGGCGCGAGCAACTTCAGCTTTCGTAGGGTGGGCAAAGCGAAGCGTGCCCACCATCTTTGACTAAGCCACCTTCACACCGTCGATCGCGACGATGCGCAGGCGTGGCTTCAGCGTTTCCTCCAGCTGCGACTTCAATTCGTGAACGCGCGGGTCGTTCGAACGCTTCGCACAGACTGCATATTGATGGACCGATTGCGCCAATGCGCGGCGCGCTTCCGGCGTCCGCGTCAATTCGGGCTTTGAAAGCCGCAACACGATCGCTGCGAGATTCACCAGCATCTCGTCCAGCGCAACGTCGATGGTCGCCAGATTTCGCATCATCCACTCTCCCTGAGAGGGCAACAGCGGGTCCGGACATGCGTTCCTGGCGGAGCCGGACATGGCTAACGCTTCGTAAACGTCTTGTTCTTGCCGGCTGGCGCGTTAGGCTGGCAGCGAAACAAGAAAAATCAGGGGAGGGCATCATCATGGATCGACGCGGTCGCTTGCGCGCGGCTGCGGCATTGCCGCTGACGGAGTCTTTAACCAAGCAGTGCCAAGGCGAAGAAACGCAAGGCGCCGTCGCGTTGCGGTCATAAACTTTGTTGTCTATATCCGCGCCGCGTTTTGTTTCCTGCTTCGTGTTTCTCAACAACCCGATCGACCGCTACATGATGCTTCGTCTTGTTTGCCTCGTCCTGTTCGCACTGTGCCTGGCCGGTCCCGCGCAGGCGCAAACCACCCAGCCGGCGACGGTTGCCAAGTCGGCAAAGAACGCGCCTTCCAAGCCGGCACCTGCTTCGCGGTCCACGCCGCAAGCTGCAGGACCGTGCGTCGGCGTGATATCGCTGCTGGGCGATCGCTTCATCGTGAAGAAGATCGGCGCGACCGTGTTCGGCAACGAGAACAAGGAGGTTCCGGTCGACGGTTTCGGGCTCGATGACCTCGTTGTCGAGCGTGTGAGGGCCGCGGTCGGCTCCGGTTTTGTCGTCCGCAGGATCGCCGCCGATAAATCCGCATTCAGTTCCTACGATCCCGGGCTTGGCATGTTCGCTCGCAGCGACAAGGCCGGCGCCATCGTCCGACAAGTTGCCGGTCAGGCCGGATGCAAACGCTATGTCGTCGTGATCAAGGGAATACGCCAGGGTGGATTCTTCGGCATCGGTGTCATGAAGGGCAGCCCGTTGTACAACATGGCCGACATCTACGCGGTAATACGGATCTACGTTCATGACGGGCAAAGCTTCGATATTCTGAAGAGCGGCGAAGGCTCGATCAGCGGAAGCAACTTTATGACCGGGCCCCCGACGCTGCGTATCGATTGGGCGCAGTGGCCAGAACCGCCGGAAGCCGCCAACAATCCAGTGATGCGCGCGTCGACGCGGCAACTGCTCGGCAACGTCCTCGACAAGAGCCTGCCTACCTTGTTGCAGTCGCAGTAGTTGAGGAGATCCGGCCAACCGGTCGACACCCCCCTCCAGGCCCCCGCCGGGGAGGGTGCAAGCGCACGGCTATCGCAACACAATCCATTCCGGTTAGGCTGCCTCCCAACAACGAAAACAATCGGGGAGGTACCAACCAATGAACCGCCGCGAACTCCTGAAGGCCGCTGCCGTGCTGCCGCTCGCACAGGCAGCTTGCTCTCAATCAAGCTTTGCCCAAGCTCTCTACCCCTCGCGCAACATCACCCTGATCGTGCCGTTTCCGGCCGGAGGCCAGGCCGATCTCGCGGCACGGCCCGTCGCCATGGCGCTGGAGCGGATTCTCGGCAAGCCCGTGATCGTCGACAACAGGGCCGGAGGCGGCGGCGGCTCGGTC
>NZ_JALBGZ010000840.1:0-2489 GCF_023006515.1 Bradyrhizobium sp. PRIMUS42 | reverse complement strand
CGGAGCTGGATCGTCTGCGGCGGCGGCGCGCGCAACCTCACCATGCTGCGGTTGGTGCGGGAGCGGGTGGGAACGGCCACCGTCGAGGCCGCCGAAACGCTTGGCTGGGCCTCCGACGCTATTGAGGCCCAGGCCTTCGGTTTCCTCGCGGCGCGCGGGCTGAAGGGGCTGCCGCTGTCCTATCCGGCGACCACCGGCGTTCCGATGCCGATGACGGGCGGGGTGATCGCAAGGCCGTGAACATCAGAGGCGGTCAATGCAGATGCATCGATCTTGACGTGTTCATGCAAATGCATCTATATGGATGCAGTTGCATTAAATGCCGGGATCGCCACCATGACCGCATCGCTCAAACTGATCAGCCACAAGCTTTGCCCCTACGTGCAGCGCGCCGTGATCGCGCTCAAGGAGAAGGGCGTCCCGTTCGAGCGGATCGATATCGATCTCGCTGCCAAGCCCGACTGGTTTTTAAAACTGTCGCCGCTCGGCAAGGTGCCGGTGCTGGTGGTGACGACGGAGCAGGGCGAGGTCGCGTTGTTCGAGAGCAACGTGATCTGCGATTACATCGAGGAGACCCAAGGCGGCGTGAGGCTGCATTCGGCGGACGCGTTGAAGCGTGCCGAGCATCGTGCCTGGATGGAATTCGGCTCGGCGATCCTCGGTGATCTCTGGGGTCTGGAGACCACGACAGATCCCGCGACCTTCGAGAGCAAGCGTCAGGCGCTCGTTGCCAAATTCGTGCGCGTCGAAGCCGCGCTTGGCGCAGGTCCGTTCTTCGCTGGCGCGCAGTTCAGTCTGGTCGACGCGGTGTTCGCGCCGATCTTCCGCTATTTCGATCTGTTCGACGAGCTGACCGAGCACGGCATCTTCCGCGATGTGCCAAAGGTGCGGGCGTGGAGCGCCGAGCTTGCGAAACGTCCGAGCGTGCGCAGCGCGGTCGGCGCGGACTATCCGGAATTGCTGCGCGCCTTCCTCGTGCGCCACGACGCACATCTGCTCAAGCTCGCGGCCTGAACGCATTTCGATGTCGCCGTCAATGGCTTGGCTGATGCTCGTGATCGCCGGCGCGCTTGATGTCGGCTGGGCGATCTCGATGAAATACGCGGAAGGTTACACGCGCGTGGGTTGGAGCATCGTCTCGCTCGTGCTGCTCGCGGCCTTCGTTTTCCTGCTCGGGCGTGCTTTGAAGGTGCTCGAGGTCGGCGTCGCCTATTCGGTGTGGACCGGAATCGGGGCTGCCGGCACGTTCGTGATGGGCGTCGTGCTGTTCGGCGAGACCTTGAGCGCGATGAAGCTTGCGGGCATCGCGCTCGTGTTGATGGGAATCGTGGCGCTGAAGCTGGCTTAGCGCACGTTGGCGAGGCGCATGTCGAGATAGGCCGTGATGGTCTCCATCAGCGGCTCGAGCTTGGCGTCGAAGAAATGGTTGGCGCCGGGGATGACCTGCTGGTCGATCACGATGCCCTTCTGCGTCTTCAGCTTCTCGACCAGGGTGTTGACGTCCTTGGGCGGCACCACCGCATCCTTCTCACCATGCACGATGAGCCCAGAGGACGGGCAGGGCGCAAGGAAGGAGAAGTCGTAGAGATTGGCGGGCGGCGCGATCGAGATGAAGCCCTCGACCTCGGGGCGGCGCATCAGGAGCTGCATGCCGATCCAGGCGCCGAAGGAGAAGCCGGCGACCCAGCAGGCGCGCGCTTCGGGATTGATGGTCTGCGCCCAGTCGAGGGCTGCGGCCGCATCCGACAATTCCCCGGTGCCGTGGTCGAACGAGCCTTGGCTGCGGCCGACGCCGCGGAAGTTGAAGCGCAGCACCGAGAAGCCGCGATGCGCAAACGCGTAGTAGCACTGGTACACGATCTGATGGTTCATCGTGCCGTGGAACTGCGGATGCGGATGCAGGATCATCGCGATCGGCGCGTTCTTCTGCTTGGCCGGGTGATAGCGGCCTTCGAGACGGCCGGCAGGGCCAGTGAAAATAACTTCAGGCATCGATGATCTCTTGATTGATTTGCTGGAGAGACGATCCTCGGCAATCAACCGATTGTGGCCTCATCGGCAGATGCCGACGGAAGCGAATGAAGGGTGAGAAGGCGCGCCTTGCGGTGATGCGCTGAAGGCGCGCGGTGACTTGACGGTGCGGGTTCTAACATAGGCTGAGGGTCAAAAAGCAAGCATCTTGAACATCACTGAATGGGCTCAAGATGTTAGCGTGTCATGGTCGCGTCACCAGCGGCGGCGGATATGGGATCGCGGTTGCCAAGCGCGTGCCGGAGCGCCATGTCGGGGCCGGACGGCCGGATAGGCCGGGCCTCCCAGTTAAGGTAATATAATACTACATGCGGAACCGCGTTTATCTCGACTGGAATGCGACCACGCCACTGCGCGCGGAGGCGCGACGCGCAATGGTCGCAGCCTGGGACCTGGTCGGCAATCCGTCCTCGGTCCATGCCGAGGGACGGGAGGCGCGGCGGCTGGTCGAGGACGCC
>NZ_JALBGZ010000083.1:0-14016 GCF_023006515.1 Bradyrhizobium sp. PRIMUS42 | reverse complement strand
CCAGAACGGGCTCGGACCCAATCCGATGTGCGTGCGACTGGAGGGCCAGCTCGCGGCACTGGACCGTGGCGGCGGTGGTGACCCCGCGCGCGAGGAGCAGATCCGCCGTTACCAGGATTCCCAGGCCAAGCAGCAGGCCGAGCTCGACCGCGTCACCATGCAGGCCAAGCGCATGGGCTGCGATTCCTCCGGCTTCTTCTCGCTGTTCAACGGCCAGTCGGCCCAATGCGGCCCGGTCAACACCCAGATCCAGCAGATGCGCGCCAATCTGGACCAGATCACGGGCAATCTCGAGCGCCTGCGCGGCGGCGGCGGCTTCAGCCCCGAGCGCGACAACCAGCGCCGCTCGGTGCTTGCGGCGCTGACGCAGAACAATTGCGGCCCGCAATACGCCAACGCCGCGCAGTCGCAAGGCGGGGGCAACTTCCTGAGCAATCTGTTCGGTGGCAACAACGCGGGCAATCCGCAAGCCGTGCCGCCATCCGATCTCGGGCCGCAATCCGGCACCTACCGTACCGTGTGCGTGCGCACCTGCGACGGTGCTTATTTCCCGGTCTCGTTTGCGACGGTGCCGGCGCGCTTCCCCGACGACGAGAAGACCTGCAAGGCGCTGTGCCCGGCCGCGGAAGCCGTGCTCTACACCCATCGCAATCCCGGCGAAGACATGAACTCCGCGGTCTCGATCGGCGGCCAGCCCTACACGGCGCTGCCGACTGCTTTCAAATTCCGTAGCGAGTTCAACCCGTCCTGCTCCTGCAAGGCCGCAGGACAGACCTGGGCGGACGCGCTGAAATCGGCCGACGACAAGGCGACAGCCGAACAGCAGGGCGACATCATCGTCACCGAGGAGAGCGCCAAGAAGATGCAGCAGCAGCGGCTCAACAAGGGCACGCCTGCCGCCAATGGCAAGAAGGGTGCAGCCTCGGCGCCGACGACAGCCACCGCGCCGGCTCCTACACCGCCGGCGGACACCGGCACGGCTGCGACGAGCTCGGAGAACAAGCCGATCCGCTCGGTCGGGCCGACGTTCCTGCCGCAGCAGCAGAAGTAGGTCGTTCTTCTTTCATGTCTCATGAATGCGGCCGCCACGCGCGGCCGTTTCGCTGTCACTGCTCCCGTTCGCGGCTCCACGGGAAGAGATTGGCCGGAAAGTCCGCTGCGTAGCGCCTTCCCTTCGGGGGCGGTGGCGGTTCGACCGGTGGATTTGGGTTCGGCTCGACCACCCTCCGATAGAGGTGCCAGGTGGCATGACCAAGCACCGGTAGAACGACAGCGAGACCCACGAAGAGCGGTAGCGAGCCGATCACGAGGAGCGCCGCCACGATGAGGCCCCACCCGGCCATCGCAACCGGATTAGCCGCCACCGCCCGGAGCGACGTGCGGATCGCATCGATCGCCGTCGCATGCCGGTCGAGCATCAACGGAAACGACACGACGCTGATGCACAGGGCGACCACCGCAAACAGGAAGCCCACACCACAACCGACGATGATGAGCGACCAACCTTCCGGTGTCGTCAGCACGCGCGCTGCGAAGTCGGGAATGCTTGCAGCCGGCGCGTGACCGAAGATGGTGACGTAGATTGCGTTCGCGACGCCGATCCAGGCCCCGAACAGGACGAGCAGGAGCACGCCGAGCTCGAGCATGGCGCCGAACGATGGTGCGCGCAGCACCTTGACCGCGTCCCATGCATCGGCCTCCTCGCCGCGCTCGCGGCGGCGGCTGAGTTCGTAGAGACCGATCGCGGCAAAGGGACCGATCAAGGCAAATCCGGCGGCCAGCGGAAACAATAGCGGCAGCACCGAATAGCCGAGGACCGCCCTGAACAGGACGAGGCCGAGGACGGGATAAATCACGCACACGACGAGCGCGTGACTTGGCATTGCCTGGAAGTCCTCCCAACCCAGGCGTAGCGCGCCGGTTAGGTCGGACAAACCGATCTTGCGAATGGGATAAGAGGCCGCTTCGCCGAATACGTGCCGCCTTATCATGCCGTGGGAGTACAGAGTGGCCATGAACGCACCTCCCGTGCTGAAAATCGCGATGGCGACGACACGCGCTTTCCAGCTACGCGTGTCCGCTTCACGAGCGAGAAACGCGATGGGCCGAGTACGGCAACTCAGGTTCAGCGAAACGAGCCTGGCCGGACGGGACCCGTCGCGACCTGCCTGGCGAGTTTAGCGCGCATCGAGCCCGGCCGCACTCAAGCTTAGGTGAATTGCAGCTCAGGTGAATTGTGCATCTGCACACATTTTCACGGGTTGCGTCACCTGAGACGTCGCCACGCCTCGGGCGCGCAGCAGGCCTTCCTGCCGGGCGACTACAACACCGACACCACGCCAGCACGCCTATATGCTCTATTGACGCCGGCGTCGGCTGATATCATTTTAAACACAGACGCCCTCAGCTCCGATGAGATTGGTGGTCGCGACCGTTTCCTTGAAATTCGCGGCCGCGGGAATGGGCGAGGCAAGAGGCCGGCGATGGCATAGATGCCAACAAAGAAGAGCTAGCCATCGCGACAGACGTGAGCTCCGCCCTGGATTCGTATCCGCAGCCTTCGATGGCAAGGATGGATCAGGATGGCTGTCGCATTGATACTGCTTCTGGTCGCGATCGGCTCGGTGCTGTTTCACATCTACAGCCCGTGGTGGTGGACGCCGATCGCCACGAACTGGGCCTATATCGACCACACCATCAACATCACGTTCTGGATCACGGGCTTCGTTTTCGTGGCGGTCATCGCGTTCATGGCCTATTGCGTCCTCCGCTTTCACCACAAAGAGGGAAGACGGGCCGACTACAATCCGGAAAACAAAAGGCTCGAATGGTGGCTGAGCGTCGGGACCGGCGTCGGCGTCGCGGCCATGCTGGCGCCTGGCCTCGTGGTCTGGCACCAGTTCGTGACCGTGCCCGCGGATGCCACCGAGGCCGAGGTCATGGGCCAGCAATGGCAATGGAGCTTCCGCCTCCCGGGCAAGGATGGGCGGTTGGGTACATCCGATGTCCGCAACATCGCTTCCGACAATCCGATGGGACTCAATCGCGACGATCCGCATGCGCAGGACGACGTCGTGATCGAGAACGGCGATCTGCACCTTCAGGTGGGAAAGCCGGTCAAGGTTCTTCTCCGCTCGGTTGATGTCCTGCACGATTTCTACGTGCCCGAATTCCGGGCCAAGATGGACATGGTTCCCGGCATGGTGACCTATTTCTGGATAACGCCAATCCGGACCGGAACGTTCGACGTTCTCTGTGCGGAGCTTTGTGGCGCTGCTCACTATCAGATGCGGGCCAAGGTCATCGTCGACGAAGAGCGCGAATATCACGCTTGGCTGGAACAACAGAAGACGTTTGCAAAGTTGTCGCCGGGAAGCGCCGTCGTGAAGGCGAGATATCGATCCGGCGACAAGTAGTGCCGCCGTGAAGATAGATCGAGTGCTTGAGGCCAACGCCTCGCCCCCGATCGAAACGACCAAGGAGGTTTTCTATGGTCGATATTCCATATGACAGGATCGCAGGCATTCCGCCTGCCGAAGTCCCCGACGTCGAGCTCTATCATCCGAGGAGCTGGTGGACACGGTATGTGTTCTCGCAGGACGCCAAGGTCATCGCGATTCAGTACTCGCTGACAGCCTCGGCCATCGGGCTGGTGGCCTTGGTGCTGTCCTGGCTGATGCGACTGCAACTGGGATTCCCCGGCACCTTCTCCTTCATCGATGCCAACCAGTACCTCCAGTTCATCACCATGCACGGCATGATCATGGTGATCTACCTGCTCACCGCGTTGTTCCTCGGCGGCTTCGGCAACTACCTGATCCCCCTCATGGTCGGCGCCCGGGACATGGTCTTCCCCTATGTGAACATGCTGAGCTACTGGGTTTACCTGCTCGCGGTCCTGGTGCTTGCCTCGACATTCTTCGTGCCCGGCGGCCCCACCGGTGCCGGTTGGACGCTGTACCCGCCGCAGGCGATCCTCTCCGGAACGCCCGGGCAGGATTGGGGCATCATTCTCATGATGTCGTCCCTGATCCTGTTCATCATCGGATTCACCATGGGCGGACTGAACTACGTGGTGACGGTGCTGCAGGCGCGCACACGCGGAATGACCCTGATGCGCTTGCCCCTGACGGTGTGGGGCATTTTGACGGCCACCGTCATGGCGTTGCTGGCATTCCCTGCACTCTTCGTTGCCTCGGTCATGCTGCTGCTTGACCGTCTCTTGGGAACCAGCTTCTTCATGCCCTCGCTCGTCGAGATGGGCACGCTCTCGAAATATGGTGGCGGCAGCCCGCTGCTGTTCCAGCACCTGTTCTGGTTCTTTGGCCACCCCGAAGTCTACATCGTCGCCCTGCCCGCCTTCGGCATCGTCTCCGATCTGATCAGCACGCACGCGCGCAAGAACATCTTTGGTTACCGCATGATGGTCTGGGCGATCGTGGCCATCGGCGCGCTCAGCTTCATCGTATGGGCGCACCACATGTATGTGAGCGGCATGTTCCCGCAGTTCGGGTACTTCTTCGCCACCACGACGCTCATCATCGCCATCCCCACCGCGATCAAGGTCTACAACTGGGTGCTGACCCTGTGGCGCGGCGATATTCATCTCAGGGTGCCTATGCTGTTCGCCCTCGGCTTCATCATCACCTTCGTAAATGGTGGGCTGACCGGCCTCTTCCTCGGCAACGTCGTCGTCGACGTGCCCCTCTCGGATACCATGTTCGTGGTTGCTCATTTCCACATGGTGATGGGCGTGGCGCCGATCATGGTCGTGCTCGGCGCGATCTATCATTGGTACCCCAAGGTCACAGGGCGGATGCTGAACGACGCCCTCGGCAAATTTCACTTCTGGGTCACCTTCCTCGGCGCCTACCTGATCTTCTTCCCCATGCACTATCTTGGACTGCTCGGGGTTCCGCGCCGGTATTTCGACCTCGGCGACGCCGCATTCATCCCGCCTTCGGCCCATTCACTGAACGCCTTCATCTCCGTGGTGGCCTTGACCGTCGGCTTCAGCCAAATGGTGTTCCTGTTCAATCTGGTCTGGAGCCTGTTCAAGGGCGAGGCCTCAGGCGGCAATCCGTGGCGGGCGACAACGCTGGAGTGGCAGACGCCGGAGACGCCCCCCGGGCACGGCAACTGGGGCAAGGAGCTCCCGGTCGTCTACCGCTGGGCCTATGACTACAGCGTACCCGGCGCCGAAGAGGACTTCATTCCGCAGAACCAGCCGCCGCGCGCGACACAGGTCGTTGAGGGAGCTGCTTCGTGAGCGCCGTCATCTTGTTCCTGGCTTTGATCGCGGCCATCGCCGGATGGTGGCTGTCGCAGCAGCGGCTCACGGCCAAGCCGTGGCTGGAGGAAGGCCCGGTCGGTCAATTCCCCGGCGGCGATGCCATGACATGGCCGGCGGCGAAGATCGGACTTGGCGTGTTTCTCGCCGTCGCGAGCGCCTTGTTCGTCCTCTTCATCAGCGCGTACTCGATG
This sequence comes from Bradyrhizobium sp. PRIMUS42, assembly GCF_023006515.1. NCBI lineage: Bacteria > Pseudomonadati > Pseudomonadota > Alphaproteobacteria > Hyphomicrobiales > Nitrobacteraceae > Bradyrhizobium > Bradyrhizobium sp. PRIMUS42. Next base: position 8,532 of record NZ_JALBGZ010000083.1, on the reverse strand, counting down.
CGTATGAACGTGGTGGACTGGCGGGCGCTGCCGGTGCCGCGGCTGCTATGGCTCAACACGGGCGTCCTGGTCCTGAGCAGCGTCGCGCTGCAATGGTCGTACGTGGCCGCGCGCCGCCGCGATGCTGAAGGTGTCATGATCGGCCTGATCGCGGGCGGAGCGTCTGCCGTGATCTTCCTCGCCGGACAGCTCCTGGCCTGGCATCAGCTCAACGCGGCCGGATATTTCGTGGCGTCCAATCCGGCCAATTCCTTCTTTTACCTGTTGACCGCGATACACGGGCTGCATCTGACGGGGGGCCTTGTAGCCCTCGGGCGAACCTCGGCCAAGGTGTGGCGCGGCACCGAGATCTCCGACATGCGCTTGGGCGTGGAACTGTGCACCATCTACTGGCACTTCCTACTGCTCGTCTGGCTCGTCCTGCTCGGTCTTCTGACGGGATGGACCGACGATTTCGTCAACATCTGTCGCCAATTGCTGAGCTAGGGAGGCGAGACCAGATGGCAGAGACTGCACTGACAAGTTCGGGCCAATCGCCTGCACGGCTTGAAGGCTGGCGCGGCATCGCCGCCGACTGGGCGTCCGATCAGCGCGCCTTCAAGAACGTGTCCTGGGGCAAGGCCATGATGTGGATCTTCCTCCTCAGCGACACCTTCATCTTCAGTTGCTTCCTGCTCTCCTACATGACGGCGCGCATGTCGACGACCGTGCCGTGGCCCAATCCGAGCGAAGTCTTCGCCCTCACCATCGCCGGCAAGCACGTTCCACTGATCCTGATCGCCATCATGACCTTCATCCTGATCAGTAGCAGCGGCACGATGGCGATGGCCGTCAATTTCGGCTACCGCCGTGATCGCGTCAGAACCGCAATCCTGATGCTGGTCACAGCGGCATTCGGCGCAACCTTCGTCGGAATGCAGGCCTTCGAATGGACCAAGCTGATCATGGAGGGCGTGCGTCCCTGGGGCAATCCGTGGGGCGCAGCGCAGTTCGGTTCAAGCTTTTTCATGATCACCGGCTTCCACGGGACCCATGTGACGATCGGTGTGATCTTCCTCATCGCGATCGCGCGAAAGGTCTGGCGGGGAGACTTCGATGTCGAAAGGCGCGGCTTTTTCACGAGCCGCAAGGGCTATTATGAGATCGTCGAGATCACCGGGCTGTACTGGCACTTCGTCGACCTCGTGTGGGTGTTCATCTTTGCATTGTTCTATCTTTGGTGAGGTCGGGCATGACAAACGCAGCTATACACATGGAAGGCCCGCTCCACGCTGCGGCGCACGGCGCAGTCGCAACAGGAGCTGTGCACGCTAAGGGGCAACAACACCCGATCAAGCTCTACCTCGTGGTCTGGGGCTGGCTGTTTGTCCTCAGCACTTGCTCCTACCTCGTCGACTACTTTGGCCTGCAAGGCTATCTCAGGTGGTCACTGATCCTGTTGTTCATGATGTTGAAGGCAGGCCTGATCGTCGCCGTCTTCATGCACATGGCCTGGGAGCGGCTGGCTCTCGCCTATGCCATCCTGCTGCCTCCGATCGCAGTGCTTGTGTTTGTGACCATCATGGTGCTCGAATCCGAGTACACGCACTTTCTTCGGGTGCTGTTCTTCGCAGCCCCGACGTAGCTGTACGCGAGCCGGCGCCTCGCTCCACTGTCATGCCCGCCACCGGGTCTCGCCTTCGGCGAGCCCGATGACCGACTCCGGCGGGACATCCAGTACTCCGCGGCGGCAGTTGGCTTTCACGATATCCGCCGCGGAGTCCTGGATCATCCGCCTTCGCGGATGATGACGGCATCATGAGCGGCGCGACGGCCTGCCCAACCAGCTCTCAGCCGCCTCTCACCCCTCGAACGCGTCGATTGACGCCCCGCTTCCGCGCGAGACCAGCGTCTCGTCCGGCGCGGCTAGCCCCTCGCCCTTGTCGCGAAAGCGGTTGGTGATGGGATAGCGGCGGTCGCGGCCGAAATTCCGGGGTGTCACCTTCACGCCGGGCGCCGCCTGGCGGCGCTTGTATTCGGCGACGTTGAGCAGATGGTCGATGCGGGTGACTGTCTCGCGATCGAAGCCGGCGGCAATGATTTGATCCAGCGGCTGCTCGCGCTCGACAAGACGCTCCAGGATGGCATCGAGCACCTCGTAAGGCGGCAACGATTCCTGGTCGGTTTGGTTTTCGCGCAGCTCCGCGCTCGGCGGCCGCGTGATGATGTCGGGCGGGATCACCTCGCCGGCAGGCCCGAGCGCGCCGTCGGGCTTCCAGCCGTTGCGCAAGCTCGCCAGCCGAAAAACCTGCGTCTTGTAGATATCCTTGATCGGGTTGAAGCCGCCATTCATGTCGCCATAGAGCGTGGCGTAGCCGACCGACATTTCCGACTTGTTGCCTGTCGTCACCACCATCAGGCCGGTCTTGTTGGAGATCGCCATCAGCAGCGTGCCGCGGGTGCGGGCCTGGAGGTTTTCCTCGGTGATATCAGGCGGCAGATTCTTGAAGAGGCCTGAGAGGATGGTTTCAAAGCCGGTCACGGCTTCCGCGATCGGCAAGACCTCGTAACGGATGCCGAGATGGCCGGCGAGCTCGCCGGCGTCCGCGATCGAGTGTGCTGCTGTGTAGCGATAAGGCAGCATCACGCCGTGCACCTGATCGGCGCCGAGCGCATCGACCGCGATCGCCGCGCACAGTGCGGAATCGATTCCGCCGGAGATGCCGAGCAGCACGCCGGGAAAGCCGTTCTTGGCGACATAGTCGCGCAAGCCCAGCACGCATGCGGCGTAATCGGCCTTGTCGCCCTCGACCTGCTCCGCAATCGGCCCCGCGCAGCGCCAATCGTCGCCGTTCCGGGTAAAACGCAATGTGACGATGCTCTCTTCAAATGCCGGCAGTTGCGCCGCCAGCGAGAGGTCGCCGTTGAGCGCGAAGGAGGCGCCGTCAAATACCAGCTCGTCCTGGCCGCAGACCTGGTTGAGATAGACCAGCGGAAGCCCACTCTCGGTCACGCGTGCCACGGCGACGGACAAGCGCACATCGTTCTTGTCGCGGGCGTAAGGAGAGCTGTTCGGGACCAGAATGATCTCGGCGCCGGTCTCGGCCAGCGTCTCGACCACGTTCTCGTAGTCTTCGGACTCCTCCAGCCAGATGTCCTCGCAGATCGGCACGCCGATGCGCACGCCGCGCACGGTCACGGGACCCGCGGCAGGGCCGCGTGAAAACAGCCGCTTCTCGTCGAACACGCCGTAGTTCGGCAGATTGCATTTGAAGCGCAAGCTCGCGATACGGCCGCCGTCGAGCAGTGCGCAGGCATTGTAGAGCTTGCCATCCTCGACCCAGGGGGTGCCGACCAGCATCGCCGGGCCGCCATCGGCAGTCTCGCGCGCCAGCGCTTCGATCGCGGCGCGGCAGGCAGCCTGGAAAGCCGGCTTCTGCACGAGGTCTTCCGGTGGATAGCCGGCGATGTACAATTCCGGAAACAGCACGAGGTCGGCGCCGTCGGCGATAGCTCGCGCGCGCGCCGAGCGTGCCCTGGCAGCATTGCCCTCGATGTCGCCCAGGGTCGGATTGAGCTGGGCGAGCGTGACCGCGAATGCGTTGAGACGTTCGGCCATGGCGCTCCGATCCCCAAGCTAGAGGAAACCCAGGCTAGAGGAACCCCAGCCGCTCGATAATGGCGATGATCCAGAACGCGCCGGCCATCAACAGCGCCACGCCGACGGCCGCCGAGCCCATGTCCTTGACCCAGCCGATCTGCTTGTCGTGGTCCATGGTCAGGCGGTCGGCGAGTTTTTCAATCGCGGTGTTGAGCAGCTCGACCGTCAGCACGAAGGCGACGGCACAGACCAGCTCGACCGCCCGCATTGCGGTCGCGCCGACGAACCAGGCGAGCGGCACCGACAGCAGGAGCGCAAAGATCTCCTCGCGGACGGCCTGCTCCGACCGAAACGCAAAGGCCAGACCGTTACGGGAATTGATCGTGGCCTTCCATATCCGCAGCAAGGTCTTAGAGCCCCGCTGCGACCGGCATCGGCTTGGGCTTGCCGGCGCGCTCCTGCTTGAGGAGCTCCGCGACCAGGAAAGCCATGTCGATGGATTGCTCGGCATTGAGACGGGGATCGCAGACCGTGTGGTAGCGGTCGTTGAGGTCCTCGTCCGTGATCGCGCGGGCGCCGCCGAGGCATTCGGTGACGTCCTGGCCGGTCATCTCCAGATGCACGCCGCCGGCGTGGGTGCCTTCGGCGGCATGGATCGCGAAGAACGACTTCACTTCGGACAGGATGCGGTCGAACGGCCGCGTCTTGTAGCCCGACGTCGAGGTGATGGTGTTGCCGTGCATGGGATCGCAGGACCAGACCACCACCCGGCCCTCGCGCTTCACGGCGCGGACCATGTTCGGCAGATGCTCGCCGACCTTGTCCGAGCCGAAGCGGCCGATCAGCGTCAGCCGGCCCGGCTCATTGTCGGGGTTGAGCACGTCGATCAGCTTGAGCAGTTCGTCCGGCTTGAGCGACGGGCCGCACTTCAGCCCGATCGGATTCTTGATGCCGCGGAAATACTCGATGTGGCCGTGATCGAGCTGGCGGGTGCGGTCGCCGATCCAGATCATGTGGCCCGAGGTCGCGTACCAGTCGCCGGTGGTGGAATCGACACGGGTCATGGCTTGCTCGTAGCCGAGCAGCAGCGCCTCGTGGCTGGTGTAGAAATCGGTGGCGCGCAGCTCGGGATGAGCCTCGAGATCGAGGCCACAGGCGCGCATGAAATTGAGCGCGTCCGAGATGCGGTCGGCCAGCTCCTTGTAGCGGCGGGACTGCGGTGAATCCTTGAGGAAGCCGAGCATCCATTGATGCACGCTGCCGAGGTTGGCGTAGCCGCCGGTGGCGAAGGCGCGGAGCAGGTTCAACGTCGCGGCCGACTGGCGATAAGCCATCAGCTGGCGTTGCGGATCCGGCACGCGCGCTTCCTTGGTGAAGGCGATGTCGTTGACGATGTCGCCGCGATAGCTCGGCAGCTCGACGCCATCAACCTTCTCGGTCGAGGACGACCGCGGCTTTGCGAACTGGCCGGCGATGCGGCCGACCTTCACCACCGGCACCGCGCCGGCATAGGTCAGCACCACCGCCATCTGCAGCAGCACGCGGAAGAAATCGCGGATGTTGTTGGCGCCGTGCTCGGCAAAGCTCTCGGCGCAGTCGCCGCCCTGGAGCAGGAAGGCTTCGCCCGCCGCAACGCGGCCCAAAGCCTTCTTCAGATTGCGCGCCTCGCCCGCGAACACCAGCGGCGGAAAGGTCGCCAGCTGCGCCTCGACGTCGTTGAGGGCCTTGGCGTCGGGATAGTCGGGCACCTGTAGCACCGGCTTGCTGCGCCAGGACTCGGGCGTCCACCGCTCGGACATCGCAATCTCTCCGTGAAGCGAAAAGTGCAACCTGATCTGTGGGTTGCGAGGGCCGCCTTATACACAGGCTGGCCCCGCCCCGCCAGTTGTAAATCCATTTGGCACTGCAAACCCTTGCGGGGAAAGCCAAATTCGCATTTGCTGGGCGGGCGAGGAAACTGGCAGGATAACCTTGCGCCCATGGACGCGGCACTGGACGACGTTTTCATCGACGAGATCAGCTTCCCGGCGACCGACGGGTATGCGCTGACCGGCACCCTGTTCCTGCCGCGCGGCGCCAAGCGCCACGCCGTGCTGATCAATTCGGCCACCGCGGTCCCGCGCAAGATCTATCGCGGCTTTGCCTCCTATCTCGCCCATCGCGGTTGCGCGGTCCTGACCTACGATTATCGCGGCATCGGCGATTCCCGGCTGCCGGCGATGGTCGGCTACAACCAGCCGAAATCACTGGTCGGCTTCAAGGCCTCGATGTCGGACTGGGCCGCGCTCGACGTCACCGCGGCGGTGCGCTGGATGCGGGAGCGGTATCACGGTCTGCCGCTGGCCTATGTCGGCCATTCCTTCGGCGGCCAGGCGCTGGGGCTGATCGCGAACAACACGGACGTCTCACGCGCCGCGTTCGTTGCCTCGCAGGCCGCAACCTGGCGGCTGATGACCTCGCCGGAAAAATACCGCGTCTTCGCCTTCATGAATTTTGTCGGCGTGCCGCTGGCCCACGCGCTCGGTTATGCGCCGGGCTGGGCCGGCGTCGGCGAGGATCTGCCCAAGGGCGTCTTCCTGCAATGGGCCGAGTGGGTCTCGAATCCCCGCTATCTCTTCGATTCAAAGCTGCCGGCGCTGGATAATTTCGCCAAGTTCAAGGGCGAGTTGCGGGCGCTGTGCTTTTCCGACGATCCCTGGGCAACGCGACCGGCGGTCGAGCTGCTCGCGAGCGGGTTCACTGCGATCAAGCCGGAGGTGCTCAACGTCAAGCCGTCCGACGTCGGCGCCAAGACGATCGGCCATTTCGGCTTCTTCCGCCCCGACCACCGCGACACGCTGTGGCGCGGCGTGGCGGAATGGATTCAGGGGGACTAAGACACACCTTCGCATCCTCGCGGCTCATTTCGCCCGAGCTTTGCTTCGTTGCCTTGCCCTCAATTGAAAGAGGGCGCAGGGAAGGCCGGGAGCCGGTTGGCTCCCGTGGACCGCCATGCCAAGAGCAGATTGCGTGTGCTTCTGCATAGCGGAGAACAGGGCAACCGGAGACATCCCGGCCTTCCCTGCGCAGTGGTTTGACGGCTTATGTCGCGCTCTCCCCGGGGAGCGTTGCACTATTGCCCCCGTCGCCTTGCGGATGGCTGATGCGTGTGCCCGGTTGGGCAGTCCACATCACCGCAACGCTTGGCGCACAGACCCCGGGCGCCAGGACCACACGATTTTGCCGTACGCCGATCACACCGGTCGTGTGCGCGACGACCTTGCTCACGGTTGCCCGCCCCGCAAAACCCTTCGCGCCGATGTCACCTGCGTCCACCGCCGCCCGGCCCGCGTTTCGTGACGATCGCGATACGCCCCTCTTCGTTGGGCCGGATTGCGGCGACACATACGTCAATTCCGAATTTCGGTAAAGTGGAATATTTTCCGCCGCGCGCGTTGACCTACTGGTCGCGTGTTTTGCCCGTCGGGCAACACAAGGCCTTGTACCCAGGATGAACGCCGGCCCGGGGGCTTGAATTAACGGATGATCGTCGTCAGCGACGAGTAACGCTTGTTCGGCTTGGCCTCGCCCGCCGAGAACCGCGCAAACGCATCGCTGACCCGTGCGGCCGGCGAGGTCCCGTCTGCGAAGCGGAATTCCTTCGGCCGCGGCGCGTAGAAGCTGGCGCGGTAGTAGTTGTCGTCGAACCGTACCTCGCCGACGCCGAACAATGCGTCGCAGACGAACAGGAGCGCGTAGACTCCCGCGACCGCAGCGACGACCTCCTTGAGAACAGACATTTTGATGCCCCACCCTTTTGAGGGAGGATGCACGCCGGTTCCAAAGTCCCGGTTTAACGCCGGGCAGTTCTTGTCCGCAGGGTTTGCCGCCACTGAGCGGATTGCAGACAATTTTATCGATCTCGAAAAGAGAGCCCGCCTGAACGGATCAGGCGGGGCCCCAGGCTTGGCCGCTCGGGAGGTCTCAAACGGCCAGATTCATTAGCCGTGGCCGGCCCCCTTGCGGTGGCCGCCGTCGCTGAGGCGGTCGACCCAGGCGATGCCGATTGCCGAGATGATGAAGGTCATGTGGATCAGCACCTGCCACATCACCCCGGTCTCGGTGAAATTGCTGCGCGTGGTGCCGAGATTGCCGGCCTCGATGAACGTCCTGAGCAGCGAGATCGAGGAAATGCCGATGATCGCCATCGCAAGCTTGATCTTGAGCACGCTGGCATTGACGTGGCTGAGCCATTCCGGCTCGTCGGGATGGCCGCTCAGGTTCAGTCGCGAAACGAAGGTCTCATAGCCGCCGACGATCACCATGATCAGAAGGTTCGAGATCATGACGACGTCGATCAGCCCGAGCACGACCAGCATGATCTGCTGCTCGCTGGCGTCGAACGAGTGCGCAACCAGGTGCCAGAGCTCTTTCAGAAACAGCAGCACATAGACGGCTTGCGCGACGATCAGGCCGACATAGAGCGGCACCTGCAGCCAGCGCGAGCCAAAGATGAGCTGGGCGAACAGGCCGAGCCGTGGCGGCACGGCCTTCGCCGAAGGTGCTTTGGGTTCGGACGTCATGAATCACTCCGGATTGCGGCAGGAATTGTCGCGTCAGAGACTCGCGATGGCGGGAGCGAGTTCCAGCGAGCCCCGATAGATCATCTCGAACGCGACGTAAATGATAATGGCGAGACCGACATAGGCGATCCAGCGCTGCTTCTGGAGCACGCGGCCGAGCAGATCGGCGGCGACGCCCATCATGGCGACCGACAGCAACAGGCCGAAGGCGAGGATGTAGGGATGCTCGCGCGCAGCGCCCGCAACCGCAAGCACGTTGTCGAGCGACATCGAGACGTCGGCAGCGACGATCTGAACCGCGGCCTGGCCGAAGGTCTTTTGCTTCACGGGCGCGGCATCCGCGCCGCCGCCATGGCTGAACGCGAGTTGCCGCGAATGCGCCGCCTGCTC
>NZ_JALBGZ010000839.1:0-2497 GCF_023006515.1 Bradyrhizobium sp. PRIMUS42 | reverse complement strand
GACCAAGCCCGCGCTGCCGCCGGCTCCGGCCGAGAAGATCGCGCCGCCGATGGAGAAGAAGTAGCGAGTTCTGGTTGGCAGCGTCACGGCCGGGCTTGTCCCGGCCATCCACGTTCTTGGAGCTGCAGAAAGAAAGTCCGTGGATGCCCGGGCCTTTGCCGCGCCGAAGCGGCTTCGGCCGCGCAGGCGGGACAAGCCCGGGCATGACGGCTCGTTATCACCGCACGAGGATGTTCTTGAACTGCCACGGATCAGACGTGTCGATATCTTCCGGGAACAGGCCGGGACGATCCGTCAGCGGCGTCCAGTCGGTGTAAAAGCCCTTCACCGGGCCGAGATAGGGCAGCTGGATTTCCAGCAGGCGATCGAAATCCATCTCGTCAGCTTCGACGATGCCTTCCTTCGGGTTTTCCAGCGCCCAGACCATGCCGCCGAGCACGGCGGAGGTCACCTGCAGGCCGGTGGCGTTCTGGTATGGCGCGAGCTTGCGGGTCTCTTCGATCGAGAGCTGCGAGCCGTACCAGTAGGCGTTGTTGTCGTGGCCGAACAGCAGCACGCCGAGTTCGTCGATGCCGTCGACGATCTCGTTCTCGTCGAGGATGTGGTGCTTCTCCTGCATCTTCGCCGCGCGGCCGAACATCTCATGCAGCGACAGCACGGCATCGTCGGCCGGGTGATAGGCATAGTGGCAGGTCGGCCGATAGACCGCCGTGCCCGAGGCGTCGCGCACCGTGAAGTAATCCGCGATCGAGATCGACTCGTTGTGGGTGACGAGGAAGCCATATTGCGCGCCGCGGGTTGGGCACCAGGTGCGCACGCGCGTGTTGGCGCCGGGCTGCATCAGATAGATGGCGGCGCCGCAGCCGGCTTCATGGGTCTTTGCATTCTCGGGCATCCATTTTTCATGGGTGCCCCAGCCGAGCTCGGACGGCTGCACGCCTTCCGACAGGAAGCCTTCCACCGACCAGGTGTTGACGAAGACATCCGGCTCTTTCGGCTTCTTGGAGCGCTGGGTGTCGCGTTCGGCAATGTGGATGCCCTTGATGCCGGCTTGCCGCATCAGGTCGGCCCATTCGGCCTTGGTCTTCGGCTTGGGCGCATTGAGCTTCAGATCGGCGGCAACATTGAGCAGCGCCTGCTTGACGAAAAACGAGACCATGCCGGGATTGGCGCCACAGCAGGAGACGGCGGTCGTCGAGCCCGTGGGGCGCGCCCTCTTGGCGGCCAGCGTCGCTTCGCGAAGCGCGTAGTTGGAGCGCGCTTCCGGGCCCTTCGACGAATCGAAATAGAAGCCGAGCCAGGGCTCGTTGACGGTGTCGATGTAGAGCGCGCCGAGCTCGTTGCAGAGCTCCATGATGTCGGTGGAACCGGTATCGACCGAGAGATTGACGCAAAAGCCCTGGCCGCCGCCCTCGGTGAGCAGCGGGGTCAGCAGCTCCCGATAATTGTCTTTGGTCACACCCTTCTGGATGAAGCGGACATTGTGCTTCTCGCAATGCGCCTTGCGGCCCTCGTCCTTGGGATCGATCACGGTGACGCGCGACTTGTCGTAGTCGAGATGCCGCTCGATCAGCGGCAGCGTGCCTTTGCCGATGGAGCCGAAGCCGACCATGACGATGGGACCGGTGATCTTCGCGTAGATCTGCGAGGCGGGGCTCATGGGATGGTTTCTCCGGAACGTTCTGGCGGACAAAGGGTGAGGGGTGGATCAGGCGCTGCGGCGCTTGGCGGTGGCTTCGATCTCGACCTTCATCTCGGGCTTGTAGAGCGCCGAGACGACGAGAAGCGTTGCGGCCGGGCGGATGTCGCCGAGGACTTCGCCGCAGACGGCGAAATGCGCGTCTGCGTCCTTGATGTCGGTGAGGTAGTAGGTCACGCGGACGATGTCGGCCATCTCGAAACCGCCCTCCTTCAGGGCAGCTTCGATGGTCTTGAAGCAGTTGCGTGACTGGCTCGTGACATCGGCCGGCATCGTCATCGTGGTGTAGTCATAGCCCGTGGTTCCCGCGACGAAGGCGAACTCGCCGTCGATCACGGCGCGGCTGTAGCCGGCGGTCTTCTCGAACGGGGAGCCGGTGGAAATCAGGCGACGGGACATGTCTTGGGCCTCGACTGAAGGGGATGTTTCGCGGGGGTTAAAGGGCGTTTCCGGGGCTCACGCAACCCCAAAGGACAGGGATCGGCGCAGGCGCAGCCGGGCGTTGCCGCTTTACGCGGCTTCGGTCGTCGCCATCATGGCAAGACCTTAGGCCGCGTGCGCATGGAGGGCGCGAACTACCCTCCGTTTGGATAGGACCGCGCCGGTCGGGACGATCATCCCTTCGGCGCCGTCGAGCGCGCCTTCCGCGAACTCGATCGCCAGCAGGCGGTCGCGTTCGAACGGGCCGGGCAGTGCCAGCGCGCCGGTGTTCTCGCCTGAGAAGCCGAAGCGGGCGTAATAGGGAGCATCGCCGAGCAGGATCACGGCTTCATGGCCGCGCGCCCGGGCGGCGGCCAG
>NZ_JALBGZ010000838.1:0-2500 GCF_023006515.1 Bradyrhizobium sp. PRIMUS42 | reverse complement strand
AGCCGCCCGGCTCCCACCATTGCGCCGCGAAAATCCTATTTCGGCCTGCCGACCGCCTGCGCCGCCATGGGCGCGCTGGTGCTGGGGCTGGTGATCTGGCGCGGCGACATGGTGCGGCTGCTGCCGCAGACGGCGGCGTTCTACAAAATGGTAGGGCTCGAGGTGAACCTGCGCGGCCTCGCCTTCAAGGACGTGAGGCTCTCCAGCGAGACCGTGGACGGTAAGCAGGTGTTGGTGATCGAGGGCGTGATCGTCGGCGAGGGCAAGAAGCCGCTCGACATCCCGCGGCTGCGCTTTGCCGTGCGCGACGCGCAGGGCGCGGAGATCTATGCCTGGAATACGGTGCTGGAGCAGACCGTGCTGCGGCCCGGCGAGCGCGCCTTCTTCCGCTCTCGCCTCGCCTCGCCGCCACCCGAGGGCCGCAATATCGACGTTCGCTTCTTCAACCGGCGCGACATTGCCGGCGGCAGCGTATAATCAGCTTGCAGAGTCCTGCACGGGAAGGTTCGTCCCAGAGGTTGATCTGATGCCGAAAATCCTGATCGCCGACGACGAGGATTCGATGCGCACGCTGGTGGCGCGCGCCATCGCCATGGACGGCCACGAGACCGTCACCGCGCAGGACGGCGCCGAGGCGCTGGAGATACTGACCCGCGAGGACGGCGCCTTCGACCTGCTGCTCACCGACATCCAGATGCCCATCATGGACGGCATCGCGCTGGCGCTCTCCGCCGCGCGCGATTTCCCCGATCTGACCATCCTGCTGATGACCGGCTTTGCAGACCAGCGCGAGCGCGCCTCGAACCTGAATGCGCTCGTGCACGACGTCGTGACAAAACCGTTCTCGGTCGCCGACATCCGCACGGCGGTGGCGGACGCACTCGCGGCGAAGAAGGGGTAGCGGGCGGACTGAGCTCGCAGTTCGTAGCCCGCATGAGCGCAGCGACATGCGGGACGCGCGGCCCCGGATATCGCTGCGCTCATCCGGGCTACGAGAGGCTCAAAAATCCTTCAGCAGCCGCTCGATATAATCGAGCTCGATCTGCGGGCGCGAGCTGTCGCCGAGGCGGCGGCGGAGTTCTTCGAGGATGCGGCGGACACGCTGGGCGTCGATCTCGCCGGGGATCTTGACGGAGTAGTCGTCGCTGAGATCGCGACCGTGAAGCGGGCGGCCCAGCGGATCGGTCTGATTGCCGCCGCTCTGCTGACGACCGGCCCGATTGCCGGGACCATCGCCCTGCCCGTCACCATCGCCCTGCTGCATCGCCTCGGCCATCTTCTGCGCGCCCTTGCGCATCGCATCGAGTGCCTTGCCCTGTGAATCCACGGCACCGTCGGCATTGCCCTCGCCGAGCTTTGAACCGGCATCACCCATGGCGCCGTCCGCGGTGTCGAGGCTGCCATCGTCATCGCCGTCGTCGCCGTCCTGATCGCCGTTCTGGCCTTGGTCGCCCTGCTGGCCTTTCTGTCCCTGTTGACCCTGCTGTCCCTTCTGACCCTTTTGTCCCTTCTGCGCGAGGCCGCGCTTGGCGAGCTCGTCCTGCAGCTTCTTCAGGCGGTCGCGCAGCGACTGCTGATCCTGCTGGAGGTCCGACATCGACTGGTCGCCCTGCTTGCCGCGCGAGCGGTCCCGCCGGGAGTCCTGGCCCTGCTTGAAAGTCTTGTCGCGCAATTGCTGCTGCTTGCGGATCATGTCGCTGAGCTCGTTCAGCGCCTGCTCCATCTCGCTCTCGCCGGATTGCCCGGGCTGCGCCATCTGCAGATTTTCCATGATCTGCGCGAGCTGCTCGAGCATGCGCTGCGCGGCCTCTTTATTGCCCTCGCGCGCCGCCTTCTCGATCTGCCGCAAAAGATCGTCCAGATCCCGCTGCGTGATGACGGAACGATCGCGACTGGAAGATTGGCTTCTCTCCGTGGCGCGCTTGTATTCCTCGAGCTTCTGAATGGCGTCGGATTGGTTGTTCAGGCTCTTCCCGGACTCCTTCTGCCTGAGGCTGTCGCCGGAATCCTGCATCGCCTTTTCCGCGCTGTCGAGCAGCGCATCGGGATCCTGATGCTGCTGGGCCGCGACCGGGGATACGCCTCCCAAGAGGACGGCGAGACAGGCGATCGACATCGCCTTCAAGACTGGCACGCGTGCTAGCTTCCGCATTTCCGGTCCCGCGTAAACTGGTTGGTCTTGTCGTCCCCCGCCTTGTTGGCACGGCTGTTCGCCGACTTCCGATAGGCTTGAAGCTGCTCGCGCAAGACGTCCTGCTGCTGCGCCAGCTCTGCGAGCTGCTCGGGCGTCGCATGCTGGGTCTTCTGCCGCAGCTCGATCGCCTTGTCGAGGATGAGCTGGACCTCCGCGGGGAACGGCTGCCGGGCCCCGAGCGGATTCTGTTCGGCGCGCCGGGCGAGATCGCGCACCTTGCCGGCCATGGCCTCACGAAGCTTCTGCGTCAGCACCCTGAGCTCGTCCTCGCTGGCACCGCGCTCCAGGGCCGCCTTGAGCGCGTCC
>NZ_JALBGZ010000837.1:0-2501 GCF_023006515.1 Bradyrhizobium sp. PRIMUS42 | reverse complement strand
CTCGGCGACTTGCCGGCAGGGGGCACTGCGGAGGCGCGCGGCGTGGTCGGCTCGAGCACGGATTCGCGGTTCGGCTTCTTGCCCTTGAGCAGATCGACGATCTCGTCGCCGCTCAGCGTCTCGAACTCGAGCAGGCCCTTGGCGAGAGCTTCGAGATCGGCGCGCTTCTCGGTGAGAATACGCGTCGCTTCGTTGTAGCCCTCTTCCACGAAACGCCGGATCTCGGTGTCGATCTTCTGGACCGTCGCCTCCGACGCGTTCTGGGTGCGCGACACCGACATGCCGAGGAAAACCTCGTCCTGGTTTTCGCCATAGGACACGGTGCCGAGCGCCTCGGACAGGCCCCAGCGCGTCACCATCATCCGGGCCAGACGTGTGGCCTGTTCGATGTCGGAGGACGCACCTGAGGTCACCTTCTCGCGGCCGAAGATCAGCTCTTCAGCGACACGGCCGCCCATCATGATCGCGAGCCGCGAGGTCATCTGCTCCAGAGACATCGACAGCTTGTCGCGCTCGGGGAGCTGCATGACCATGCCCAGCGCACGGCCGCGCGGAATGATCGTCGCCTTGTGGATCGGGTCGGTCGCGACGACGTTGAGGCCGACGATGGCGTGGCCACCCTCGTGATAGGCCGTCAGCAGCTTCTCTTCCTCGGTCATGACGAGCGATTTGCGCTCGGCGCCCATCATCACCTTATCCTTGGCCTCCTCGAACTCGGCCTGAGTCACCATCCGCTTGTTGCGGCGGGCGGCCGTGAGCGCAGCTTCGTTGACGAGGTTCATCAGATCGGCGCCGGAGAAGCCCGGCGTGCCGCGCGCGATGGTCTTGAGGTTGATATCCGGCGCCAGCGGAACTTTACGGACATGCACCTTGAGGATCTGCTCGCGGCCGACGACGTCGGGGTTCGGCACGACGACCTGACGGTCGAAGCGGCCGGGGCGCAGCAGCGCGGGATCGAGCACGTCGGGACGGTTGGTGGCGGCGATCAGGATCACGCCCTCGTTCGCCTCGAAGCCGTCCATCTCGACCAGCAGCTGGTTCAGCGTCTGCTCGCGCTCGTCATTGCCGCCGCCGAGGCCGGCGCCGCGGTGACGACCGACCGCGTCGATTTCGTCGATGAAGATGATGCACGGCGCGTTCTTCTTGGCCTGCTCGAACATGTCGCGCACACGGGAGGCGCCAACGCCGACGAACATCTCGACGAAGTCCGAACCCGAAATGGTGAAGAACGGCACGTTGGCCTCGCCCGCGACCGCACGCGCGATCAGGGTCTTACCGGTGCCGGGAGGGCCGACCAGCAGCACGCCGCGCGGAATGCGGCCGCCGAGGCGCTGGAATTTGCCGGGGTCGCGCAGGAATTCGACGATTTCCTGAAGGTCCTGCTTGGCTTCGTCGACGCCGGCCACGTCCTCGAAGGTGACGCGGCCATGCGCTTCAGTCAGCATCTTGGCGCGCGACTTGCCAAAGCCCATCGCCTTGCCGGCGCCGCCCTGCATCTGCCGCGACAGGAAGATCCACACGCCGATCAGCGCGATGAACGGCAGCCAGGAGACCAGCAGCGAGACGAACCACGGCACGTTGTCGCCCGGCGGCTTTGCGGTGATCTGCACCTTGCTGTCGTACAGGCGCTTCACCAGCGTCGGGTCGCTCGGCGCATAGGTCTGGAAGCTGGAGCCGTTGGTGAAGGTGCCGTGAATGTCGGGGCCCTGGATCACGACGTCGCGCACGTTGCCGCGGTCAACCTCGCTCAGGAGCTGCGAGAAGGCGATGTCCTGCGAGGAGGCCCGCTGACCCGGATTCTGGAAGAGCGTGAACAACGCCAACAGCAGCAAAACAATGATGACCCAGAGGGCGAAATTGCGCAGATTGGCGTTCATCGATCTTCCTTCGTGGTCGCGCGGATCGCGGCCTGGTCCTTCAGGAGTTACTTGGGCAAGCCAGAGAAAATCCCCAAGGAATCCTCTCGGTTAGACGCATACAATCTAGGTGCCGCCCCGGTCGCTGCCAAGGGAACGAGATGGGACTATTTAGCCCATCTTAGAGCGATTCCCGCTGAAATAATGGCGCCCGATGCGGGGTTTTTCCTGCCTGGTTAAGGTGTCCTGACGGGGCGGGGCCGAAATGGCCGGTGTCATGATCCGACTTCCTGCGGCCCTGGGGGCACCCTTCAAGCACCCTTGCCGCGCCGCGCCGGCGCCGGTCCGATGTGGATACGCCCGCCGGCAAGGCTGATCAAGGCTCCCGCAAGGGTTTGCCGCAAGGCCGGCCGGCCATTTGCGGCCGCGCGAGGACTTGCCGCGATGGCCTGATCGAGCACGGCCAGGAGGGATTCAACCTTGCCGAGTTCCGCCGGTCCTTCATGTCCGAGCGCGTTGACGGCCCGCAGCAGGAGCCGCAGCCGGACCTCCTCCGGCAGGACGGCAAAGCTTGAGGCCTCGAAGCTTCGAACGCCCGCCTGCGGCGCAACGTCGCGATCCCGCAAACGGAGGAAGCGCTCGGCG
>NZ_JALBGZ010000836.1:0-2502 GCF_023006515.1 Bradyrhizobium sp. PRIMUS42 | reverse complement strand
GTGCCGATCGGCGGCGTGGCCCGCACTGCCGACCAGGCCAATGCCCTCGTCGACCGCGGCTACCGCGCGATCGCGCTCGGCTTCGACTGGTCGCTGTTCCAGCGCGGCATCATGGCAGCATTCGAGGGGATCAGGCGCTGAACAGGCCGATTGCCACCTTGCCGGGGACTGCCGCGCTGCTAGGGTCGGTCCAGGGAGGAAACCATGCTTAAAAAGACTTTGCTCGCTCTGTCCTTTGCCGGCCTTGCCGTTGCCGCCTTCGCCCAGCAGCCCGGCATCAAGCGCACCCCACTCCAGAAAGTCGAATTTCCGGATGGCTACAACACCATCACCGCCATTGCGGAAGTCCCGGCGGGCGGCGCGGCCGGACGCCATACCCATCCGGGGATCGAGACCGGCTACGTGCTCGAAGGCGAGCTGAATCTTCTCATCGATGGGCAGCCAGAGAAAACCCTCAAAGCCGGCGATTCCTATCAGATCCCGGCAGGCGTCGTGCACGACGCCAAGGCTCATGGCGATAAGACCATGAAAGTGCTGGGAGTTTACGTCGTCGACAAGACCAAGCCGCTGGCGTCGCCGGCGCCCTGATGCGGCGAACCGACTGGCCCCGAGCGGGTTGGTTCATGCTAGAGCAGGCAAGCGAGTGGGAACCCACTCGCTGCACATATTTTAATCTTTGATCCGGAACCGGAGACCAATGCGCGGGACGCCCAAGACCATCTCGCTGCGGCGCCGTTTGATTTGCGACCTCATGCATGCCTCGATGGGCGTGCCGTTCGTTTCGCTATCCCGTTCGCTCAATATCCGCCCTGTGCTGGAGGCCCGCGCGGCCGCAACGACGCCTGCCGGCTGGGCCGCGATGTTCGTCAAGGCCTTCGCCCTCGTGGCCAGGGACGAGCCGATCCTGCGCACCGTCTACGCCAAATGGCCTTGGCCGACCCTCTATGAGCTACCCAAGAGCGTGGCGCTGGTGGCGATCGCCCGGATCGACCATGGCGAGGAATGCGTGATCCCGCAGCGAATCGCGGGCCCCGACACGATGACGCTGGCGGCCGTCGATGCCGAGATCCGGCACGCCAAGACGGCGCCGGTCGGGGACGTTCCTATGTTCCGCAAGATCATGCGGGCGACCCGCCTCCCACTGCCGCTGCGGCGCCTGTCCTGGGCGATCGGCCTGAATTTCGGCCGGCAACGCGGCAATTGGTTCGGCAGCTTTGCCGTAAGCTCGGTGGCCGCCTATGGCGGCGGCGAGCTCCACCCCATCACGCCAGGCCCCTTTATCGTCAGCTATGGGATGGTTGAGGCGGACCAGACCATTCATGTCGTGATCCGGTGGGATCACCGCGTCACCGACGCCGCCCCCATCGCCCGGGTCCTGACCCGGCTGGAACAGGTCCTGAACGCTGAAATCGCTGCCGAATTGCGATCCGCCGGGTCAAAGCCGATCCGGGCGGTCGGGACCTGATTTCGCGGCCATTCGCATTGACAGAACGGGCCAAACTCACCTAAAAGCCGCCTGCTCGCGGGCCGATTTCGGCCCGCGAAGCGTTTCGCGACCCGTGGTCTTGTCCCTTAAGCTTTGGGGATCGGACCTGTCAGTGCCGGGCTAGCCCCGTCACACAGGAGGGCGCGTTTCCTCAAACCGTGAACCCAAAGAGGACGCGATGACTAAGCGCAGTGAGGCGAAGTACAAACTCGATCGCCGTATGGGCCAGAACATCTGGGGCCGCCCGAAGAGCCCCGTCAACCGCCGCGAGTACGGCCCCGGCCAGCACGGCCAGCGCCGCAAGGGCAAGCTCTCCGACTTCGGCGTGCAGCTGCGCGCCAAGCAGAAGCTGAAGGGCTACTACGCCAACATCTCCGAGCGCCAGTTCCACAGCATCTATGTCGAGGCCAGCCGCCTCAAGGGTGACACGGGCGAGAACCTGATCGGCCTGCTCGAGCGCCGTCTCGACGCGGTCGTGTACCGCGCCAAGTTCGTCTCGACGATCTTCGCCGCGCGCCAGTTCATCAACCACGGCCACGTCAAGGTGAACGGCCGCAAGGTCAACATCTCGAGCTATCAGGTCAAGATCGGCGACGTGATCGAGGTCAAGGAAGCTTCCAAGCAGCTCGCCCACGTCCTCGAAGCCAGCCAGCTCCCCGAGCGCGACACCCCGGACTATCTCGAAGTCGACCACGGCAAGATGACCGCGAAATACGTGCGCATCCCTCATCTCTCCGACGTGCCGTTCCCGGTGCAGATGGAGCCGCATCTGGTCGTCGAATTCTATTCGCGCTAAGATCTGAATATCGAAAGGCCCCGGTTCGCCGGGGCCTTTTTGCTTAAGAGCCACATTTCAGTGGCCGCAATGCTTGAGGAGCCGTCGCATGCTCTACACCCCGCCCCCGATCGATCCCAAGGCGCCGCCGGTGCGCATCAACCTGCTCTCGGACACGCAGACGAGGCCCACGGCTGCGATGCGCGAGGCGATGGCGCGGGCGGAGGTCGGCGACGAGCAG
>NZ_JALBGZ010000835.1:0-2502 GCF_023006515.1 Bradyrhizobium sp. PRIMUS42 | reverse complement strand
GGCCGACGCGCGGTTCGGGCAGGGCGAAGGTCGCATTCTCCGCGGCGATGATCAGGTCGCAGGCGAGCGCGATCTCGAAGCCGCCGCCCATGGCGACGCCGTTCACCGCGGCGATGATCGGCTTGTCGCAGTCGAACCGAGAGGTCAGGCCGGCAAAGCCGCCCTTGTCCCAGCCGCGTTTTCCCCCCGCCGCCTGCCACTTCAGATCGTTGCCGGCGCAGAACGCCTTGTCGCCGCTGCCTGTGACGACCGCAATCCATTGCTCGGGATCGGCCGCGAAATCGTCGAACACTTTTTGCAGTTCGAAATGCGCATCGGTGTGCAGCGCGTTGTAGACCTCGGGACGCGACAGCGTGACGATCGTGATCGGACCCTTGCGTTCCACTTTCGAGAATTTCAACTCCATCGCGCGCTCCCGCATTTTCTCGTGAAGGAATATTGCCGGCATAGTAGCGCGCCTCAGTGCTTGAGCACCATCGAATTGCGCTGGTGCGCCTTGCGCGTCTGGCACGCCTCGCCTTGCTTGACTTGGATGCGCTCTTCTCCGCTTAATCACGCGAAGCAAGAATGCGCCTAGCGTCTTAACGCAAAACAACAAAGATCATTCCGGGAGAGAACCCTTGGATTTCTCATTGCCTGCCGATCTCGTCGCCTATCTCGGAGAGCTCGATCGCTTCATCGAACACGAGATCAAGCCGCTGGAAGAAGCGGACGACAACATCCGCTTCTTCGATCACCGCCGCGAATGGGCGCGCACCGATTTCGAGAACGGCGGCCTGCCGCGCCACGAGTGGGAAGCGCTGCTGCGGAAAGCAAAGGATCTCGCCGACGCCGCCGGACATTTGCGCTTTCCCGTGCCGAGGCAGTATGGCGGCAAGGACGGCTCGAACCTCTGGATGGCCGTGATCCGCGAGCATTTTGCCGCGAAGGGTCTCGGCCTGCACAACGACCTCCAGAACGAGCATTCGATCGTCGGCAATTTCCCCGTCGTCACCATGCTCGACCGCTACGGCCGCGACGACCAGAAAGCGATGATCGACGGCTCGATCAGGGGCAAGTACCGCATCACCTTTGGCCTCACCGAGCCGCATCACGGCTCGGATGCGACCCACATGGAGACGCGCGCGGTGCCGGCGACTCGCGACAACGTCAAGGGCTGGATCATCAACGGGGAGAAGATGTGGACCACAGGCATGCACGTCGCCACGCATTGCGCGCTGTTCGCGCGCACCAGCGGCAATGACGGCGACGCCCGCGGCATCACCTGCTTCCTGGTTCCGGCGAAAAGCCATGGGGTGAAGGTCGAAGAATACATGTGGACCTTCAACATGCCGACCGATCATCCGCGCGTCAGTTTTACCGACGTGTTCGTGCCGGAGGATGCGCTGTTCGGCGAGGTCGGCCGCGGGCTGTCGCTGGCGCAATGCTTCGTGCATCAGAACCGCATCCGCCAGGCCGCAAGCTCGCTCGGCGCCGCCGTCTACTGCATCAACGAGAGCGTCAAATATGCGCGCGAGCGAAAGCCGTTCGGCAAGGCGCTCGCGGAGAACCAGGCGATCCAGTTCCCACTGGTCGAGCTAGCGACGCAAGCCGAAATGCTGCGCCTGCTGATCCGAAAGACCGCCTGGGAGATGGACCAGCTCACCGAGGAGCAGATCGAGCGTACGCTCTCCGACCGCGTCTCCATGTGCAACTACTGGGCAAACCGCCTCTGCTGCGAATCCGCCGATCGCGCCATGCAGGTCCACGGCGGCATGGGCTATTCACGCCATAAGCCGTTCGAGCACATCTACCGCCACCACCGCCGCTACCGCATCACCGAGGGCAGCGAGGAGATCCAGATGCGCAAGGTGGCCGGATTCCTGTTCGGCTATATGGGGCCGGGGAAGCATTAGCTGCCGCCGCGCGCACGGCTATCGTAGGGTGGGCAAAGCGAAAAGCGTGCCCACCACCTCTCTCGTAATCGAAGAATGGTGGGCACGGCGCTTTGCGCCTTTGCCCACCCTACGGCACCGCGGATCAATTCACCCGCCGATCCTTCCCGGCCCAGTACGGCTCCCTCAACTGCCGCCGCAAAATCTTGCCTGAGGGATTTCTCGGCAGCGCCGGCAGGAACTCCACGGTCTTCGGCGTCTTGTAGCCGGCGATGCGCTCGCGGGTGAAGTTGATGATGTCGGTGGCGGTTGCCTCCTTGCCCGGCTTCATCACCACGACGGCTTTCACTGCCTCGCCCCATTTGTCGTCGGGCACGCCGATCACCGCGGCCTCGGCGACATCAGGATGATCGCACAGCGCGCTCTCGACCTCGGCGGGGTAGATGTTCTCGCCGCCGGAGATGATCATGTCCTTGATGCGGTCGTGGATATAGAGATAGCCGTCCTCGTCCATGTAGCCGGCGTCACCCGTGCGCAGCCAGCCGTCACCGCGCAGCGTCGATGCGGTCGCCTCCGGCAGGTTCCAGTAGCCGGCCATGTTCGAGCCCGATCGCGTCGCGATCTCGCC
>NZ_JALBGZ010000834.1:0-2505 GCF_023006515.1 Bradyrhizobium sp. PRIMUS42 | reverse complement strand
CGCAGCCGCGCCAGCGCGTTGCTGACCGCGGGCTGGGTCATCAGCAGCGCGCTCGCGGCGCGCGTGACGCTGCCCTCGGTCATCAGGGCTTCGAAGACCTTCAGCAGGTTGAGGTCGAGCGATCGGAACGACAGAACATTCACCGTGGTGATGTATGGGATCACAATTATAAATTATGACGATAATATCTCTTTGTCTATGGTTCCCCCAGGGACACTGCGGATGCCGGTCCGCCGGACTGAGGGGACTTTCATGTCGATGATCTCGGCGCGCATCGAGCGCCTGCCATTCGCGCGCTTCCACACGCATCTCCTGTTGATGGGTGGGCTCGGCTACATGTTCGACGCGATGGACGCGGCCGTGCTGGCGTTCATCCTGCCGGTGCTGCGCACGGCCTGGAATCTGTCGAGCGTGCAGATCGGCGTGCTCGGCAGCAGCACCTATATCGGCTTCCTGTTCGGCGCGTTGCTGGCGGGCACGCTCGGCGACCTCATCGGCCGCCGCGCGGTGATGATGTCGGCGCTGGCGCTGTATTGTGCCGCCTCGATCGTCAGCGCGGCCGTGGACAGCTGGTCGTCCTTCTTCGCCGCCCGCGTCGTCGCCGGCATGGGTACCGGCGCCGAGAGCGCGATCATCGCGCCTTATCTGGCCGAGTTCGTGGCGCGGCGCTTCCGCGGCAGCTTCACCGGCGCGTTGGCCGGATTCTTCTCTTTCGGTTTCGTCGCCGCCGCTTTGCTCGGCTACTTCATCGTTCCCGCCTATGAGAACGGCTGGCGCATCGTGCTGGTCATCACCGCGGTGCCGGTCGTCATGCTGCTGTGGTGGCGTAGGGCGCTGCCGGAATCGCCGCGCTGGCTGGAAAGCCGGGGCCGGGTGAAGGAAGCCGAAGCGGTATTGGACAAGATCGAAGCCGGCTTCGCACGCCAGGGGCATGTGCTGCCGCAGCCGGTCGTCGATGCGGTCAGTGCGCCCGGCGCCGGAGGAACGCTGCTTGCCAATTTCGCGGCGCTGCTCGCCGGCCGGCAGGCGCGCATCACCATCATGACCTGGATCATGTGGCTTGCGATCACCTTCAGCTATTATTCCTTCTTCGTCTGGATCCCCGGCCTGCTGGTCCAGAACGGCATGAGCATCACCAAGAGCTTCGCCTATTCGATCGCGATCTATTGCGCGCAGATTCCTGGCTATTTCAGCGCCGCCTGGTTCAACGAGCGCATCGGCCGGCAGGCGACCATTGCGTCCTACATGGTGCTCGGCGGCGTCAGCGCGCTCGGGCTCGCCTTCGCGCAGAGCGACCAGCACATCATGGTCGCGGGGATCTTGCTGTCGTTCTTCATGAACGGCACCTATGCCGGCGTCTATGCCTATACGGCGGAGGTGTTCCCGACGCCGGTGCGAACCACCGGCGCCGGCCTTGCCTCGGCGATCGGCCGCATCGGTGCGATCGTCTCGCCAATCCTGGTCGGCTATCTCTATCCCAATTTCGGCTTCGCCGGCGTGTTCGGCCTGACCACCAGCGTGCTGCTGATCGGAGCCCTCACCGTCGTGGTGATGGGGGTGCCGACACGCGGCCGTTCGCTGGAAGACATTGCGGCGGGTGAGGTCGCATGAGGCCGACGACACGCCGAGCCGATCCGCTGCTCGGCGCGGTGGCGGCGGCGCAGGGCAGGGCGGATCAGCCGGACGCGCTGTTCTCGGCACTGGATCACGCCTTGAAGTCGGCGATCGGGCACAAGCTGTTCACGATCCTGACCTATGACGACGATAGCGGAGAAGCGGCGCGGATCTATTCCAATCTCCCCGAACCTTACCCGACGGGCGGGCGCAAGCGCCTGACGCCGGGACCGTGGACCGAGGCCGTGCTCGACCGCGGCGAGGCCTATATCGGCCGTACGCGGGACGATCTGCGCAGCGTGTTTCCCGATCACGAGTTGATCGCCTCGCTCGGCTGCGAGAGCGTGCTCAACATGCCCGTGCGCTGGCGGGGACGAACGTTCGGTTCGCTCAATCTGCTCCATGAGGCGGGCTGGTACGGCGCGGACGATGTCGCCGCGTGCCTTCCCTTCGCCCAGCTCGCATTGCCCGCGCTGCTCTCACAGACCTGACCGGACAGGAAACGACCATGCCCAGCACTCTCTTCAAGAATGCCGCTCTGCTCGATCCACTTCAGCCGGATTTGCTGGAGGGCCATCACGTGCTGGTCGAGGACGATGTGATCAAGGAGGTCTCGGACCGGCCGCTCCAGGCCTCGGCCGACCGGACCATTGACCTGAACGGCAAGACGCTGATGCCCGGCCTGATCGATCTGCATGTGCATGCGGTGGCGGTCGAGCTCAATCTGTCGCAACAGGTGCACATGCCGAACGTGCTGGTGACGCTGCGCTCGACGCTGCTGCTGCGCGGCATGCTGCGCCGTGGCTTCACCACGGTTCGGGATGCGGGTGGTGCCGGCCACGCGCTGAAGCAGGCGATCGAGACCGGCCTCACTGACGGGCCGCGGCTGTT
>NZ_JALBGZ010000833.1:0-2510 GCF_023006515.1 Bradyrhizobium sp. PRIMUS42 | reverse complement strand
CACCGTGTGGCGGCGCTGCACCCACGCCCGATCAGCCGGGCGCGCGTCCCCGCCGGTGACGCAAAGCAGACCGCTTCGCATGGCGTCGCCAGCTTCTATTCCGATACGGAGACCGCGAGCGGCGAGCGGTTCGACAAGAACGAGTTGACCGCGGCGCATCCCACCCTGCCATTCGGCACCAAGTTGCGCGTCACCGATACCAACTCCGGTCGCTTCGTCACGGTCAGGGTCAACGATCGCGGTCCCTATGTTCGCGGGCGTGTGGTCGACATTTCTCCTTCCGCGGCAGAGGCGCTCGGCATGGTCGACAAGGGCATCACCAATGTCAGGCTGGACGTCGTGCAATGAGCTGGCGCCATCGCGGCGCTTAACCGGCTGTTAGTTGCTCTGTCGCACCATACCTGTCCAACAATTCTGGGCTTTCGGGGAGGTGGCGCTTGAACACGATCCAGTATCTCGAAGATCAGGCGGCGCGCGCCGAGCGGCTCGCCAAACGGATCACGGATACGCTGACGATCGAAAAGCTCCTGAGCTTTGCCGGCGAGCGCCGCCGCGAGATCGAGGTCATCGCCGGCAAGCACCGCAGCGCATAACCCCGCGTTCCATGCTCTGACTGCATTCGCCCTCGCTGCGAGGCGCGGAACTTCTCTTTTCTCCGGGCGTATTCCCGGCGATACGAGAGGAGGACATCATGGGTTTTGGACGAGGTGCTTTGCTTTGGTTGCTTGGCGTGCCGCTGCCGATCGTCTTGCTGCTGGCATTGTTCTGGCACCATTGAGCATTAAGTGACTCACACGAAAAGCGCCGCGGAAGCGGCGCTTTTTGTTGCCTGCGATCTGAGTGTCGTTGGTGCGACGACGCGCGATCAGCTGTGGCTCTCGACGAAGTCGCTGAGATAGTCCGGCATCGTCGTGCCGTCGATGTCGCAGCGCGCCCGGATCTCGCCGGCGACAACGGTCGAGATGTCCTTCATCCAGTGTTCGAGCGTGTTGAACGAAATCACCTTGATGGGGTCGTTGAAGCAGCCGGCGACGAGCTCGCCGATCGTGGCTTCGAGATCGCTCCGTTCGATGCGAATCTCCGTCGCCTCGTCGAGGCGATCGATGACCACGAACAGGGTCTGATCTGCACCATAGGGCACAACAGGAGAGGGCACGCCGGCTTCAAGCATCTGAGGCACTCACGCCTTGGCTTCCGATCTTCCCACAACGGGAAAAACCGGACAAAGGTTCCAATCGCAGCGGGAATATCTCCCGGCGATCGCGAGACTAATGCTTGTCCGCGCAACGCGGCTTCCGTGCGATAAACGCGGCAGACTTCGCGAACCTGTTCGCCAAATCCCGTTCGCAAAGTCATTCATCCGTCGACTGGCCCCGCCCGCGTGGCGGGGTCATTTTTCGGCAGGGCCTACTGCCTGCAGATGTCGACCGAGAATTCGCCGTTGCGGATGCGGCCGGGAAAGCCCTCGACGAACTTGGCGACCGCGTCCTCGCCATAGGTGCCGACGAGCTCGGCAAAGGCCGCAAACAGACTCGCCTGCGCCAGGCAGTCGCCGTCGACGCCGTCATGGCGCGCCTCGGCCCAGGCCTCGTTGAGATAGCTCAGTGCGGCCTGCTTCTGCTCGTGATCGGGCAGCGGCGCGCGTGCGGGGGCGTAGGAAATCGGCTGGCTCATGAAACTCGATCAGGGCTGGGGCGCGATCCACGGCGATGCGCTGTGCGAAAGGTGTAGCACGGGCCCTAACGACCGCTAGGCCACATCTTTAAGAACGGTTAACGGCTGTGAACAAACTCCATGACAGAGTTCCCGGCCGCTCGTCATTCCGGGGGGCACGAAGTCGCGAGCTATGGTGCGCAATTGCGCACCATAGCTCGCGCTACGCGCGCCCCGGAATGACATGTGGAGAGAGACTAGTTCGCGTAGCGCGCCGTCAGATCGCGCGAGATCTTCGAGCCTTCCTCGATATAGCGGCGGATCGCCACCGTTGCCGCCGGCGTGCAGCTCCGGTAGGTCTGCTGGAAGCCGTTATAGCCGCGATTGAAGCCGGCGATCATGCGGGTGCGGCGCTCGCCGGAAGGGGTTTCGGCATCGATCAGCGCCTGCATCTCGTTGCGCCATTTGTTGCCCTCGTTGGCCCCGCAGATGCCGCGCAGATAGTGCAGCCCGCCGAGGATCTCCGCCAGCCGCTGCAAATCGCCGTCAAACGGCGCCGCCACGTCCTGGGCCCTCGTGGGCGCGGAGGCGCAGGCGAGAATCAGGGCAAAAATGGCGAGAAATCGCGTGGACATCGGCGGGCTGTATGCCTCTTCGAGGCTGGGGACGCAAGGCGGGCCAATCGGATGGTGCGCTCCCTCTCCCGCTTGCGGGGGAGGGTTGGGGAGGGGTGTCTCCGCGGGCGAGAACCCCCAAGAGGAGAAAGCCCTCACCGGTCGCGCTCAGGCGCGCAATTGCGCTGCCGAGCGCGCCGACCTCTCCCGCAGGCGGGAGAGGTGCAGCGGAGCCCGCGGACC
>NZ_JALBGZ010000832.1:0-2512 GCF_023006515.1 Bradyrhizobium sp. PRIMUS42 | reverse complement strand
CGCGCGATGCGGCCGAGGCGGTCGAGCTCGACGTCGAGCCGCTCCCGGCGGTCACCGATCCCGAAGAGGCAGCGAAGCCCGGCGCGCCGCAGCTCTATGAGCACATCCCTGATAACGTCGCGCTCGACTACCATTATGGCGACATGGACAAGGTGGACGCGGCCTTTGCCAGCGCTGCCCATGTCACCAGGATCGACATCGAGAACACCCGTGTCGCCGTGGTCTCGATGGAGCCGCGCGTCGGCCTTGCCTCCTACGACAAGACAACCGAGCGCTATACGCTTCAGGTGCCGACGCAAGGCGTCGCCGGCAACCGCGCCAACCTCGCCAAGAACCTGAAAGTGCCGAACGAGAAGGTGCGCATCCTGACCGCCAATGTCGGCGGCTCGTTCGGCATGAAGAACATCAACTATCCCGAATACATGTGCATCCTGTACGCGGCCAAGGCGCTGGGCCGCCCGGTGAAGTGGCTCGACGAGCGCTCGACCGCCTTCCTCTCCGACAGCCACGGCCGTGCGCAGAAGATCCACGCCGAGCTCGCGCTCGATGCCGAGGGGCATTTCCTCGCGGCCAAATTGTCCGGCTACGGCAATCTCGGCGCCTACATCACCGGCGTCGCGCCGGGGCCGCTCTCGCTCAACACCGGCAAGAATTTTTCCAGCGTCTACCGCACGCCCTTGATGGCGGTCGACATCAAGGTGGTGCTGACCAACACCACGCTGATGGGCGCCTATCGCGGCGCCGGCCGGCCCGAGGCGAACTATTACATGGAGCGGCTGATCGACCGCGCCGCCGACGAGATGGGCATCAACCGGCTGACCTTGCGCAAGCGCAACTTCATCAAGCCGAACCAGATGCCGTTCCCGGCCTCCTCCGGCGTCACCTATGACAGCGGCGACTTCCAGGCCGTGTTCAACAAGGCGCTCGAAATCTCCGACCACGAGAATTTCGCCAAGCGCAAGAAGGAGAGCAGGAAGGCCGGCAAGCTGCGCGGCATCGCCGTCGGCTCCTATCTCGAAGTCACGGCGCCACCCAGCCCCGAGCTCGGCAAGATCGTGTTCGATGCTGACGGCAGCGTGCAGCTCATCACCGGCACGCTCGATTACGGCCAGGGCCATGCGACGCCGTTTGCGCAGGTGTTGTCCGAGCAGCTCGGCGTCCCCTTCGAGAGCGTGAAGCTGGTGCAGGGCGACAGCGACATCGTCCACGCCGGCAACGGCACCGGCGGCTCGCGCTCGATCACCGCCACCGGCATGGCGATCGTGGGCGCCGCCAAGCTCGTCATCGAGAAGGGCAAGCGCGCTGCGGCGCACATGCTCGAGGCCTCCGAGGCCGACATCGAGTTCGAAGGCGGCAGCTTCACCATCGCCGGCACCGACCGCAGCATCGACATCATGGAGCTGGCCAAGAAGCTGCATGACGGCAAGACGCCGGAGGGCGTCCCTGACAGCCTCGACGTCGACCACACCAGCGAGCCGGTGCCCTCGGCGTTCCCGAACGGCTGCCACGTTGCGGAAGTCGAGATCGATCCGGAGACCGGCGTGGTGCAGATCGTGCGCTACAGCGCGGTCAACGATTTCGGCACGGTGATCAACCCGCTGCTGGTCGCAGGCCAGCTCCATGGCGGCGTCGTCCAGGGTATCGGACAGGCGCTGATGGAGCACATCCGCTACGACGAGAGCGGCCAGCCGATCACGGGCTCGCTGATGGACTACGCCCTGCCCCGCGCCGAGGACGTGCCGAACATGACGGTCGGCGATCACCCGGTGCCGGCCACGACCAATCCGCTCGGCAGCAAGGGCTGCGGCGAAGCCGGCTGCGCCGGCAGCCTGTCGACGGTGGTGAACGCCGTGCTCGATGCGCTCTCGGATTACGGCATCAAGCAGATCGACATGCCGCTGACCCCGGAGCGGGTGTGGCGCGCGATCCAGGAGGCAAAGGCCAAGGCGGCGTAAGCTCCGTTCGTCATTCCGGGGCGGTCCGCAGGACCGAACCCGGAATCTCGAGATTCCGGGTTCGATGCTTCGCATCGCCCCGGAATGACGGTGTTGTTTTTTAAGCCACCGCCTGCTCGCGCGGCTGGTAGATCGCGGTGTGCTGGCAATGCGCGAGCGGCGTGGTGCCGTTGGCGACGACGAGCGCGTCGAGCTCGACGAAGCGGTGGCCCTTCTTCTCGTAGTTGGCGGTGACTTTCGCCCGCGCGGTGATCTCGTCACCGGCATGCGCCGCCGACAACAGCTGCATGCGGCTGCCTACATGGATCCACGGGCCCAAGATCGTGTTGTCCACCAACACCCGGTTCATCACGCGCTGGATCAGGCCGGGATGGCCGAGCCCTTCGCGCGCGAAGATCGGATCGGTCTCCCTGATGTCGGCGAGATAGTCGGCCGCGTCCTGCCCGGCCCAACGGCGTGGCGCGGTGCCGAGCCATTTACCCGTCTCGAACGTCGCGGGACTGACCGGCTTGCGCTCGGCGACCGCGGGGACCTCGACATAGTCGCGCAATGAAACC
>NZ_JALBGZ010000831.1:0-2514 GCF_023006515.1 Bradyrhizobium sp. PRIMUS42 | reverse complement strand
AATCCGATGGGTTGAGGCCGCCGGCCGCCAGCAGCGTCCCGGGCGAGGCGGTCGAACTGGCCGCAGTGTTCGGCTGGGTCGGCAGGTTGGCCGCGTACTGGATCGAAGTCGTCGCCTGGGCGGGGATGAAGTTATTCTGGAATTTCAGGACGTTCGCCACGTTGCCGGTCGGGTTGCCGGTCTTGGGGTCGACCGTGACGCCCATCAGGTAATAGCCGGCGCCGTTGACCAGATTGCCGTTGGCATTGAGCTGGAAGTCGCCACGGCGGGTGTAATAGGTGACGCCGCTGAACACCGGCACGTTGTCGACGACGCCGGTTGCCTTCTGGATCGAGAAGAAGCCGTCGCCGGTGATCGCCATGTTGGTGGCGACGGTGGAGCCGGAGATCGTGCCCTGCGTGGTGATGGTCGCCTTGGCATTGGCCGTCACGCCGCCCGCGACCTGCTTGCTCGGCACCGAGGAGTCGGGAATGAGATCGACGAAGCTGGTGCCGATGCCCTTGTAACCGGTGGTGGATGAGTTCGCGATGTTGCCGGAAATGTTCTGCAGCGCGTAGGACTGCGCCTGCAGGCCACCCACCGAGGTGTTCATTGCATCGAAGATACCCATAACTTTGTCTCCAAATCCGATCTCGGCGGCCGGTCGACCAAGGCCGCAGTCGGGGGAGACAGTCGCAAGGGCTATGCCAATGCGGGTATTCTCAGGAAATCAATGACTTAATGAAAAAGCCCCGGCCTGAGGACCGGGGCACAATTGCCGGGACCGGCAACAATTGCCGGGACGTCCTGTCGTTCCGGGGCGATGCGAAGCATCGAACCCGGAAGTTCGAGATTCCGGATTCGATGCTGACGCATCGCTCCGGAATGACACCTTATGGCCTACGTCGCCGACGCTGCAGCCGGGTGAAAGACCAGCCCGAATCCGTCGATGCAGTAGCGCAATCCGGTCGGCTTCGGACCGTCGTCAAAGACGTGGCCGAGATGGCCGCCGCAGCGGCGGCAATGCACCTCGGTGCGAACCATGCCGTAGGCCCGGTCCTCGGTCTTGCCGACATTGCCTTCGATCGGCTGGTAGAAGCTCGGCCAGCCGGTGCCGCTCTCGAATTTGGTCTCGGAGGCAAACAGCGGCAGGTCGCAGCCGGCGCAGGCAAAGGTGCCCTTGCGATGCTCCTTCAGGAGCGGGCTGGAGCCGGGCCGCTCGGTGCCGTGCTTGCGCAGGATCTCATATTGCTGCGGCGTGAGCTGGGCGCGCCATTCGGCTTCCGTCTTCGTGATCTCGAACTTTTCCGCGGCTTTCTCGCCGGCCTCGGCCGGCGTTCCCTTGAGCCAGCGGAAGGCCGCAAGGCCGAACAGGCCGGCGGCAGTCGTCAACAGGATGCGGCGGTCAAACATCTCATTCTCCGTGCGGGAGCGTCCACGCCCTGAGATACGGGCTTTGACGGCCAACGTTACACGTCCGGGCGGAATTTTTCTCAGGCTTATCGCGCGACGCCGGCGAAAGACGCCGCGCTCGCATCTGCCGGCGCCGAGCTGAAGTTCTCGAACGGTGTTGCCCTGTCGGCCAAGTTCGACGGCGAGTTCGCGGCCCGCAGCACCACCTATTCCGGCACCGCGAGCCTGCGATACGCCTGGTAGCGGCAGCGCCTCATCGAGATGGCCGTGCGCCCACCGGCAAAATGCCGAGCCCGGCGAGATGCGTGTCGACAAATTGTTCGACCTGCTGACGCAGCATCTGGGGCGGCACGGCCACCATCCGCTCCTCGAGGCCGAGCGAGATGATTCCGTGTACCGCAGAGAACAAGGTGCGCGACAGCAGCGCGATCTTCACGTCATCCGCATCCGGCAATAGCCGCACCAGGGGTGGATGCATCAGCGCGAAGGCATCCATCACCATCTGCAGGATGTCATCGGGATAAGGACGGTCGTCCTCCATCCGATGCTCGAACAGCGAGCGCAGCAGATTGGCGTGCTCGGCGAAGAAGTCGAGATAGGTCGCCGCAAGCCCGTAGAGCTGGTGAACGGGATCCTCCCCCGGAACCGCGCCGAGCCGGGCCGTGAGTGCCTGAACGGTCTCCCGATTGACGGTCAGGATCACCCCGTCGAAGTCGCCGAACTCGTTATAGACGCTGCCGACGGAACAGCCCACGGCTTCGGCGACGTCCCGAACCTTCAATGATTTCAGCCCCTTGGTCGCGATAATGCTGCGGGCGATCTCCAGGATCTGGACCCGGCGCCGATATTTTTTCTGATCTCGCAGCGATTCTTCTTGAACATTGTTCATTTTCGAGCTACTCATGTGAACATTGTTCAAATTAACCCGGAGACCTGCAAAATGCAAACCCTCGCTGTTGATATCGCCGCCACCTTCCTCGATGACGCCGCTGCTCTCGTGACCGGCCTGGGCCGGGCCCTGCTGCGGTTCGCGATGACCCCGATCGATCGCATCGCCAATGCCTGCGACATCGCCGGCGTGCTCACCGAGCGGCGCGCGACCTTCCGGATGTGGCGGGCGAG
>NZ_JALBGZ010000830.1:0-2516 GCF_023006515.1 Bradyrhizobium sp. PRIMUS42 | reverse complement strand
CTCCGGCGCCTCGCGCGCAAACAGCGGGCGCTCGGGCAGCACCAGATGGACGCGGGCAGCCTGGATGCGGTCGATGGCGCGGATGGTGCGGGCGAGCTCGCCTTCCAGCGCGCGGAGGTGATTGATGTTCTGGACGAAAGAGGTGGTGCCGAGTGCGTCCGACTTGTCGAACACCTCGTAGCCGACGCCGCCGCCCTTGGGCAGGCCGCCCTCGGCGAGCTTCATCCTGAGACGGGTGACCTTGTCCTTGGGCACCATGATGATGGAGCCCTCATTGCGGATTTCGAACTGGATGCCCTGGCGTTCCAGGTCCTTGATAATGCCGGAGGAGTCCTCGACGCTGAGGTCGGTGAACAGCGTCGTCATCTGCGGCGTGGTGACGCGCATGATGACGAACGCGAAAAAGCCGACGAGCGCGGCGGTGACCGCGATCATCGCCCCGAACCGGGCGGCGCCGATACTCTTCAGAAAGTCAGCAAGACCTTGCAAGCAACCGCCCCAACAGATTCGGCCGCTTTCACTGGAAAGGCCGACTGGGCAATTATTGCCTAGGGGATGGTTTCGATATGGTTAACGAAGGTTAAGAGGTCGGACAAAAGTAGCGCCAAACAGCGATATGAAAAAAATCGGCCTCGCAGGGCGAGGCCGATTTTCGTCAAAAGCCGCAGTTTTCCGGATCGCCTTACTGGCGATATTGCTGGATACGGGTGGTGCGAAGACCCGCCAGACCATGCTGGTCGATGGAAAACTGCCAGGAGAGGAATTCGTCGACCGTCAGGGTATAACGGCTGCAGGCCTCCTCGAGCGAAAGAAGTCCACCACGAACGGCGGCGACGACTTCGGCCTTGCGGCGGATGACCCAGCGTTTGGTGCCGGGTGCTGGCAGATCCGCGATCGTCAACGGACTACCGTCCGGCCCGATGACGTATTTTACCCTCGGGCGATGGGGTTCTGTCATGGCGTACTCACAAACTCTCAACCACTGAACTCACGCCCTTAACCCTACGCCCGGCGGCTTAAAAATCCGCTAAGCCTAAGGCTTCAATACAATTCTCGTTGAAAATGGCTGGAACGCCGCCGTGTCGACCGGCGGAACGTGTTTCCGGGCCGGTCGAGGGGGACTTCGTAAATACTTTACTAACAAATAGAGCCAGCGCGCGGGCGCTGCGAAGCTCTTAACTGTCATCCCGGGGCGCGCGCAGCGCGAGCCCGGGATCCATACCGCGTGATCTAACGATGGGATGCAGGTAGCAGTCCCGAGAATGACTTCTTAACCACCAATCTTCGTCAAATTTCTTCCTGTGGTTATGGATCCCCGCCTTCGCGGGGATGACACCGAATATATGGCTCGTGTCCGGCCTAATTGCTGCTTGTCGCGATGATGCTCTTGACCTGGCTCAGGGTGTAGCTGGCGCCGTCGATGGTGAGCAGCGGCGGCGACTGGGTCAGGTCGACCGACGACACCACGCCCTGCACCTGGGCGGCGATGCCGACATTGTTGTTAGCGACATCCTTGCCCGTTGCCGAGATCGTGTACTTGCCGTCGGGCCATTGCGTGCCGTCATTGCCCATGCCGTTCCAGGTGAAGGGAATGTCGGTGCCCGCGGCGGCGGTGTATTTGCCGGTGAACACGGTCTGGCCGCTGGCATTGGCGACGGTGATGTCGACCGTGGAATCGCTGGGCACGTTGAGATGCCAGGTCGCCGACGACTTCGTCATGGTCGCGGTCGAGCCGTCGACCAGGGCGGTCTTGCCGACGAAGCCGAGCGCCTGGGTCGCCTGCGTGGTCTGCTGCAGGGTGACGAGCTGGGACAGCGCATCGTTGGTCTTGAGCTGCTGCTCGACGCCGGCGAACTGCACCAGCTGCTGGGTGAACTGGTTGGTGTCGAGCGGATCCAGCGGGTTCTGGTTCTGCAACTGCGTCGTCAGCAGCGTCAGGAAGGTCTGGAAGTTGCCGGCGAGCGTCGATCCCGTGGTCGAGCCCAGCGAGTTCGACGAGGAGGATTTCGGGAGGTCGGTGGTCCCGGAGACGACGGAAGGGGCGGTGGCGCCAGTCGTGGTGGTCATGTCGAATACTCCCTACACTCTGATGTCGACGCCGCTGCTCGGCCCGTACATGCGGCCATAGCCGCGCCCGACGGGTGCGGCAGCAGCGGTATCGTCCTCGCTGATGATCAGCCGGCGGGCATTGCCGCCATTGTCGTTGTTCTGGCCGGAGTTCTGGCCCGATG
The DNA here is from genome assembly GCF_023006515.1 of Bradyrhizobium sp. PRIMUS42. Lineage (NCBI taxonomy): Bacteria > Pseudomonadati > Pseudomonadota > Alphaproteobacteria > Hyphomicrobiales > Nitrobacteraceae > Bradyrhizobium > Bradyrhizobium sp. PRIMUS42. Next base: position 285 of record NZ_JALBGZ010000830.1, on the reverse strand, counting down.
AATTCTGGTCGCGCAGGCTGAAGGACAGCCCGTTGCTGCCGGTCTTGAGGCCGGCATCGTCGAGCGCGCGCTGCAATTGCGGCGCGTCCTGGCGCAGCATCTGCAGCGTCTCCGGCTTCTCCACGGTGAGATGCGAGGTGACGTTGCCGGCGCGGTCGACGTTGATGCGCACGTCGATGCGGCCGAGCTCGGCCGGATCGAGGCTGATGTCGAAGCGGGACTTGCCGGATCGGATGGCGGCCGCGATCTCGACCGGCACGCCATTGATCGGCACCGCCGTCGCGG
>NZ_JALBGZ010000082.1:0-14156 GCF_023006515.1 Bradyrhizobium sp. PRIMUS42 | reverse complement strand
GGCTGGCGCCGGCGTCCACGACGCAGACGCTGCGGCGGAAACGCGCCAGATAGATCGCAGCCATCAGTCCCGCGGGGCCGCCGCCGACAATCAGGCAATCAAACCGAGCAATGGTCATTTGGGGTTCGGGTCGGCAAGACCCTCGCCGGGCTCCTGAAGTTGCCCACTTCTCGCCAGCCGGACGGCGTTGCCGAGCGCGCGCGCCGCGTTCTGCACCTCCTGCTGGAATTCCCTGTCCTCATCGAGCGCGCGATGCGAGATGGCATATGGCTCCATGTAACCGACATAGCCGTCGAGCTCGGCAAAGCGGCCCGCCGAGACCAGCTGCATGTCGGTCAGCCAGTCCGACAAGGCGCGGCGCACGCCCTCGGCACCGACGGCATCGCCGTGGACGACGACGCCGAAATGACGGCCGGCGAGATGGCGCGGATAGGGCCAGCCCTTCAGCTCCATCGCCTTGGCTTCATCGGCCTTCTTGCCGTGCGTGGAGCTCGGATCGGGATTGCCGCCGTCGGCGCAGACCATGCGGTCGATCATTGCCTTGAGCCCTGAAGGCACGTGATACCAGTTCACCGGCGTCACGATCAGGATGCCGTGAGCGGCAACCCACAGCGGATAGATCTCGTTCATCCAGTCATGGGTCTGCCCCAGCGAATGGTTCGGATAGCAGCTGCATGGCCAATGGCAGAGCGGCATTGCCGTCCCGACGCAGGACTTGCAGGGATAAATGGTCTTGCCGAATTCGGAGGCGAGGCGCGACAGATCGAGGATGTCGACGGCAAATCCCATCTCCGTGAAGACAGGCTCGGCCAGCTTGACCAGACGCCAGGTCTTGGACATCTCGCCGGGACAGGTGTGCTCGCTGCGGGCCGAACCGTTGATGACGAGGATGCGCGGCGTCTCCTCCGCATCGTCGTGCCGTCGCTGTGCTTCCAGGATTTTTGCGCGCGCGTCGAGCCAGTCGATGGCGATGTCGTAGTCGGGATCGGAGAAGCCCGCGCCCGCCTTTCGCGTCAGCGGCGCCTTGCGCGAATGGCTGTAGGCGTCCCAGGCGGCGCCGACGATCGCATCGAGCTCACGTTGCAGCGGCGCAAAGGCGGGATCGACGAATTGGCCCCTGTAACGCTGCTCGAACTCTCCGCGCGACAGCTTGACGGGCGGCATCCCCTTGCGAATTTCGGCGTCCGTCATGCTGGCTCCCGGCGAAGTCGGTATCCGACCAACCCGGGGCGCTGCACGCGGTTCCTCGACCCTTACTGGCGAGCCGCTTCCGGCGACACATCGAATCGCGCGATCCGCCGGTCCAGTCGCCACAGCTCGATGTGATGGACCAGCACGAGCGCGGCGGCTTCGCGCTTGGCCTGCTCGTCGTCGTCGCAGACGAGGTTGATGCAGCCGAACACGTGCCCGTCCGGATCGATCTGGAACGCGCGGTAATGCTTGAAGCTACGCATGGTCACCGCCTCGCCTTGGATAGACCGGGGTGCTCAGCCAGTCTGTGAGGTTCGAGGTCATCTCGTTCTGCTTCGCGCGCCGCAGCAGCGTCTCGCGCTCCTTGCCGGGTGGCAGGCTGCTTGCGCGCTCGCGAGCCTTTTCAGCGAATGCCGCCAACCGCTCCTGGAGCGATTGGGTCTGTTTCCTGCGGTTTCGTTTTGCGGTCATTGGACTTTCATGGCGGATTTCGGATGGAAGGAAATCGGCCCCGGCGGGGAATCTGGCGCCGGGGCCAGTTCTCTGTCACTCAAGTCGCTTGCCGGTTGAGGCGGCCCAGCCGGCAACGCTGGTAGCTTCCGCCGCAACAGACGGTTCCAGCATTTCAATAAGTTAACGCCGCGTGATTTTGCGATCGCGAAGCGGGGCGTGACGCTCGGCTTGTCGCTTGATTGCGGCGGAACCGAAATGCTGATTCATATGTTCTTGAAGACTTGAAGGAGGACATCATGGCAAAAGCAGCATGGAAGCGCGCGGGCTCACCGATCGGGCGCAAGGGACCGCGCAAGGCCAATCCCGCGTACAAGCGCCGCGCGCGGCAACCGTGGACGCCCGCGGACGTGAGCAAGTTGAAGCAGCTCGCGAAAGGCAACACGCCGACCGGCGTCATGAGCATCAAGCTGCAGCGTCCGGTCGCGGCCATTCGCAGCAAGGCGCAACGCGAGGGGATTTCGCTGCGGCCCGTCAACCGCTCGCCTTACAACCGGCGCAGCAAGACGGCGAAGCGGCGCTAGCACCGCCGCGCCCAGCAGACGCTAATCCGGTGGCTGCAGGCCCGGCGACCGCAGCCACTCGCTCATCTGAGAGCCAGTTTCCGTCTGACGCGCCTTGCGCAACATCTCGTCGCGAGCCGCGCCGGGCGGAAGCAATTTTGCCTCTTCGCGCAGCCGCTCCGCTTCGGCGGCAAGCCGTATCTCCAGCGGATCCATTTGCCTCACTCGACGCCGCATCAACATGGGGCGTTCTCCCTGATCATTGGATCGGAGCGCTCCGTCGCGTTCTCACCGACTGAGATCATCGCGCGCAGGCGATGCCTCTACAACATTCCAGACACGGAACGGTTGCGCAGCGCCGTCGGAGAGGGAACGCTTCGCCGGTGTAACATGGGCCAAAAGCGTAACATGGGTTAAATCATCCGACGACGTCTTTTGCTAATCTAGGAACATCGTGACCCAGCCTGGATTGACGCAAATGGACAGCTATCGCCAACTCCAGAAGAGCTGCGAGCATCAGGCCGCTCTTAGTTCCTCCTCCGCAACGCGAACTGCTCTGCTGGAAATGGCGGAGGAGTATCGCAAACGAGCCGAATGCATGGAGCTTCAAGCGGCCGAGCCCGGACGGACCGAAAAGCCCTGAGCAGCGCCAACTCCCGGAATAAGGGGCCGCAAAGCTTGGGACGCAACATGGACTTCGGCGCATGGCACCTATGGCCATAATACCGCGAAAGGCGTATCGTCCGTTCGTCACCGGCTGAGGCTCTGTCCAGGCGCCGGTGGCTGAGAGACCGCTTGCGCTCCCGCCTGCACAACAGGGAGCACGGCCATGCAAACGCCGATTCACTTTCCATTGTCGTCTGACGCAGAGCACGTCGAGCACGCGCGCAGGACGATCCGCGAGGCATGGGACGTGCTCACGACATCCCTGCCGGACACGTTTCTTGGGCGCAAGAGCTACGAGCCCTTCCCCAAGGAGAGGCTTGACCCAGGTGATGGTCTGGGTGACGCAAATGATCACGATCGTTGAATGATCGATCCCCGCCCAGCCACGGCCGGCGGTCCAGTGCAGGTCGCAGTCTAGCCGCGCCGATAGAGCTGCAGATAGCTCGGCGAGTACAGCGCCGCGTCCTTGAGCGCGTCGAGGTCGTTGATGGTCAGCGTCCGATCGCGCAACACGATCAGGCCCGAGGCGCGCAGTTCCTGAACGGTGCGGTTGAGATGAACCACCGACAGTCCCGTTGCATCGGCGAGATCCATCTGCGTCGCCGGCATGATGCAGGAATTGCCGTCGACCATGCCGACGGGACGAAGCCGCTCGAATATCTCACAGAACAGATGGGCCACGCGCTCCACCGCCACGCGCCGGCCGAGATTGATGGCCCATTCGCGCTGGATCGCGTTGTTGACCAGCGTCTCGCACCAGAACGCTTCGGCGAGCGAGCGGTCGCCGGCCACCAGGCTCTCGAAACGCCCGCGCTTGATCTCGGCGTAGACCGCCGGCGTCAGCGTCGCAATGGAATGGTCCATCACCGAGAGCAGGAACGCATGGGCGTCGCAGCTCTCGCCCGGAAAAACGAAATTGACGATCTGGCGCCGGCCATCCTCGAGCGTCTTGTAACGGCAGAGCCAGCCCGAGAGCACGATACGGACGCTGTCGACGGGATCCCCCTCCGAGAGGAGGTCTTCGCCCGAGCCGGCGCGTTGCAGCCCTTCGAGCATCGCATATTCGAGTGAAGCACGGGCCTCCGCCGACAATGGCCTCAGCGCGCTCAGCCGGCGAATGGCCGGCTCCATCACACTGCGATCAGACGTCGATAACGGCATCAGCCAGCCACCACCGGGGTATGGAACATGCGCCTGCTGAGGGGAATCGTGATGGAGCATTCCAATCCCGCAGGGTGGAATGCCAACGCGGCTTGCCCCTTGAACTCGAATGCCAGCGTGCGCTCCAGAAGCTCGGTACCGAAACCCTTTCGCGGCGGCGGCTTGACCTGCGGCCCGCCGCGCTCGCGCCATTCGAACAGGAGCTCGGCAGGGTCCCTGCCCTCGTCGATGCGCCAGGTGATTTCGACACGTCCGCTCGGCTGGCTCAGGGCGCCATATTTCAGTGCGTTGGTCGCAAGCTCGTGGATCGCGAGCGCAAACGTTTCCGCGGCCTTGGCCTGGAAGCGCACCTTGGGGCCGGAGACCCGGATCCGTTCACCCTCGTGGGCATTATAGGCCAGGAGCTCCTCGACCACGAGATATTCAAGGTCGATGCCGCCCTCGGGATCGCGCGTCACCATCGCCTGGGTGCGGGCGAATGCGTTGAGGCGGCCGTCGAGATGCGAGGCGTATTCCTCCACGGTAGAGCTCGTCTCCGCCGAGCGGCGGGCGATCGAGCGCACCACGCCGAGCGTGTTGCGGACACGATGCTGGAGCTCGGCCAGCAGCAGGCGCTGGCGCTCCTCGGCGCGGGTGATCGCGGTTACGTCGATGAAGGTGATGACGACCCCGGCAATGAAATTGTCGATGCTGCGATACGGCAGGATGCGCACGATGTAGCGCGTGTCGGTGTTCGGCGCGCTCAGCTCGCGCTCAACGCTGGCGAGCGTACGCAGCACGCGGCGGGCGTCGTCATAGAGCTCCTCGATCGGAATGCGGGCCTTGATGTGGGCGATGGGCCGGCCCGCATCGGTCTCGACGAGATGCAGGATCTGCGTGATCGCAGGCGTGAAGTTCATCACGCGCAGATCGTTGTCGAGGAACACGGTGGCGATCTGCGTGCTCTCGAGGAAGTTCTTGAGGTCGCTGGTGGCGCGCGTCAATTCCTGGACACGGTGCGCCAGCTCGCCGTTGACCGTCGTCAATTCTTCGTTGACCGACTGCAACTCCTCGCGCGAGGTCTCGAGCTCCTCATTGGCCGACTGAAGCTCCTCGTTGGAGGATTTCAGCTCTTCGTTGGTGCTCTCGAGCTCCTCGATGGTTGCCTGCAGGCGTTCGCGCGTGGCGCGCAGCTCGCCTTCGAGGCGCTCGACGTGCTCGGTGCGCACCAGCACGTTGGGATTGTTCCGGTCAGCCTCGATCGCGCGGATGGGACCGTCCTTGAACAGCACGACGAAGCTGCGGTGACCACCGGGCCCTTCCTGGATCAGCTCCACCGTGATGTCGACGAGGACACGGTGACCGTCGACACCGAGCTGCACCGGGCCTGCATGGGTGGGCTCGTTGGTCTCGGCAGCGCGCCCGAGCGCGGTGCGCAATTCCAGACGGATGTCGCGGTGCACCAGTTGAAGCAGGTCGAGCGTGGCGGCGCCCGCCGTCGGCTCGATGTAGCGGCCGGTGCGTCCCGAGAAGTGCAGGATCTGGAAATTGTCGTCGGTGATGACATAGGCGGGTGCATAACGCTCCGCGATGCGTTGCGCGCGGCGCTTCAGCGCGACGTCGGGTCCGAGTGCGCGGGCTGTGGGCACTTCGACCGGCACCCTGCCCGCCGCGGTCGTGATCGGGAATTCCGGCGTCAGCCGCGTTCCGGTCTCCAGCTTCTTGAAGATGCGGGCGCGGCGGTCGACCGGCTCGAACATCTTCGGATGCCGCGTCACGTTCTCGGAATTGCCGAGAAACATGTAACGGTCGGGCAGCAGCGCGAAATGGAACAGCCGGATCACGCGGTTCTGCAATTCGGCATTGAAATAGATCAGCAGATTGCGGCAGGAGACGAGGTCGAGCTTGGAAAACGGCGCGTCCTTGATGACGTTGTGCTGCGAGAAGATGCACATCTCGCGCAGCTCCTTGACCACGCAGTAAGTGTCACCCTCGCGCACGAACCAGCGCGCCAGGCGGTCGCTCGTCATGTCGGTTTCGATACTGGTGCGATAGCGGCCAACGCGGGCGGTCGCGAGCGCGCGTCCGTCGATGTCGGTGGCGAAGATCTGGACCTGCGGCGCCGAATCCATCCGCGCCATGTGCTCGCGCAGGAGGATGCCGATCGAATAGGCCTCCTCGCCGGTGGCGCAGCCGAGCACCCAGATTTGAACCTGCTGACCAGCGCTCTTTCCGTCGAAAATCCTCGGAATGATCTGCGTCTCCAGCACTTCGAATTCGCGCTTGTCGCGGAAGAACTCGGTGACGCCGATCAGGAGATCGTTGAAGAGGTTCTGCGCTTCGTCCTTGTCGTTGCGCAGGAAATCGACATAGGCGGAAATGTCGTCGATCTGGACCACCTGCATGCGCCGCTGGACGCGGCGCAGGAAGGTGTTCTGCTTGTAGCCGTGGAAGTCATTGCCGGTCTTGCTGCGCAGGATATCCGCGATGCGCGACAGCGAGGTCGCCGCCGCGGCCAGAACCTCGTCGAAACCCTGTTTCTCCTCCAGGCGCCGCAGATGCCGGGCATAGACCTGGATGTGCTCTGGGATCTCCTCCGGCGGCAGCACGTAGTCGGCGATCGAGGCGGGCGTGTTGCCGTCGACCAGATGCTCGGCTTGTTCCGGGCTCGCGACCCTTTCGGCAATAGCGAGGCCGCCATGATCCTTCAGCGTCGCAGTGCCGAGCGTGCCGTCACCGCCGGTGCCGGCAAGAAGGACGCCGATGGACTGCTCGGCGCGTTCCTCCGCGAGCGACACCAGGAAGCTGTCGATGGTGGCGCGCTCGCCGGGCGCCTGCTCGGCCTTGCGGATCGCAAATCGACCGTCATGGATGGTGGTGATCATCGCCGGCGGGCACAGATAGATCGTGCCGCCCTCCACCGCATGGCCATCGGTAATCTCGGCGATCTTGCCTTTGGAATTTCGCACGACCTCACGCAGCCGCGGTTCGTCGAAGGCCTCGTGATGCTGAAGAGCCAGCACGATGGCCTGATCGATCCCGACGGTCAGCTTGGCGAAGAAGCGCTCGATGCTGTCCAGCGCACCCGGCGAGGCACCCACGCCGATGATCAGCGGGGTCTTCGTCTGGCGCTCTCCATCGACCGGCTGGTCGCCGACTTCATTCATGGCTCAGGCAGCTTTCGTTCACCGACGCGGGGCCAACGGGTGCCCGGCCCCTGCAAATAGCAGAAATCGATCTTACCCCAACAGATCAAAGGAAAAATGTGCCCGGACGCGTTCGATCCGGCGGCAGGGACCCGCGGTGCCAAGCAGCACATAACCCCAGGTCGAGCCTGGTGCCGCGTTCAGCCGACGCGGCGCCGGCTACCCCGCCTCGACCTCCTGCTGCAGATACCTGACGCGCTGCTCGATCAGGACGCGGTGGCGCTCCCATTCGATCAGGGTCTGCTTGAGCAGATCGACCAGCCGTTCCGCCTGGCGCGTAGCGTGGCCGCCAGCCATGAGTTCGCGCACTCGGTCTTCCTGATTTCGGATGCGCTGCCAGCCCTCCTCGATGTCCTTATCGGCCTTCACCAGGAGAGTCTGCTCGGCGTAGAGCTGGGCCGTCCGTTTGGCGAGCGAGATGGCCATGGGGCGCCTTCAAGCCTCCGGCTTGCGCACCGGAGGGTCGAGCGATTGTAGCACGACGCGCCGGATCATGTCGGCATATTCGCGGTACTCGGCCGCCCGCGCCTCGTACATTTCAGCGATCGCGAGCCTCCCGCTCCGCCGGCCGTCGGCGGCCATGCGATGCACCAGTTCGGCCCGTTCCTCGATGATGCGCAGCGCCACCCGCAGGGCTTCGTCCACCCGGCCCTCCTGCTCCTTGGCGAGCGCATCGGCCGTATAGGCGTGACCGACCTGGCAGCGGAAGCGCAGCGGGCGCAATTCCTTGACCTGGGACATGACCCCGCCGCAAGCCGGACGGGTCGAGGCGACCGGTTCGGCCAGGGAGACGAGCTTGTCACTGCCGATCCGGTCCCCGCGGCGCTGCTGGCAACCGTCGAGAGGATGCCGATGCCCTGCGCGGGAATGTGCAGAACGACGAAGACGGCGGCCGGAAGGTCCGCGGGCAGACGGCTCAGAATCCGCTTCAACGGCTGGGTGGCTCCGGCCGAGCCTCCGATGACGATGATATCGCGGTGGCTCATGGAACCCGCCTTCGGCTGTTTCGTTGCGCCAAGGCGTCCTCCAGCCCTAATGTTCCTAATAGGGAGGAGGGAACGCTGGAGGGATCATGCCGGTATCGCCCACGTCGCCTCGTCAACGCACGCCGCTGAAGGGTCGCCGCATCCTCGTGGTCGAGGACGAATATTTTCTCGCCGATGACATCGGCAACGCGCTGCGCACGCTCGGCGCGGAGATCGCCGGTCCCGTCGGCCACATCGAGGATGCGGTCGAGATGCTGCACAATGGCGGCACTCTCGATGCCGCAGTCCTCGACGTGAACATCCGCGCCGAGCCGATCTTTCCGATCGCCCGCGAGCTCAGGGCACGCCAGGTGCCGTTCGTGTTCACCACGGGTTACGACAAGTTCAGCATCGAGACGGAATTCCAGGACGTGCCGCTCTGGGAGAAGCCGCTCGACATCGTGGCCATGGCGCTGAACCTTGCGAGCCTCGTCGGCGGTCAACCCGCGACGGGCGACCCAGCAACGCCGTGACCGCTGCTTGCAAACGCGCGCGCCTTGCAAGCATCTGCTGCAAACAATTGACGCGGGTCAGCCGGAAATCCGGAGACGAGCACTGATCTGAGGGTTCGCAGCTCTGGGGTTCGCAGCCGATCGACGATCAAAACAGATGCGCGAAGGCAAGCCAGGCGGTCACCGCCAGGCAGAGCAGAACAGCGGCGTAAGGTAGCGCGACGCGCAAGACGGCAAGCCTCCCCGCGTCAGCTCATCATCATCCAGGCAAACGCCACCAACATCACGAGAAAACCCGTGATTGCGGTCGCGACAAAGGCCTGTTCGATGCGATCCATCGCCATCCAGCCCCCTTCCAGCCCGCGCAATGTGACCGCTTTGGGGCTGCCGCGCATTAGGCTATGTGAATCGGCCGCGACGCATTTTTCGGCTTTGCGGCGATGTCCCCCCTACTCGCGCCAGAACTCGGACAGCTCCTCCGCGGTCATCAGGTCGACCTGGCCGTGAAAGCGGGTGCGGTACATCGTCATGAGCGCGTCATGCCCGACGTCGGACGAGCTGCACAGCGCGTCCTCGACGATGACGACCCTGAAGCCGAGATCGACGGCGCTCAGGACCGTCGACAGCACGCAGACGTCCGTCTCTGCCCCTGATATCACGACCGTGCCGACATTCTTGTCGACCAGCAGGCTCGCGAGGGCGGGATTGCTGAACGCGGAATAGGCCGGCTTGTCGATCATGGCTGCCGGCGGAACGAACTTGTTCAGCGCCGGCACGAGTTCGAGCGCCGATGGCGGAAGACGACTGCGGGTCGCCTCGCGCCAGCGACGAAAATAGCTCTGCCACTGGCCGGGACGATCTTCCGGATCCTGCGGCGTGATGAAACGTGTGAACATGGTTCTGGCCTGGTGTCGCGAAACGATCGAGACGATCGCCGGCAGGACCCGCTCCATCCACGGAGTCGCCCACAGGCCGCCGGGGGCGAAAATGTTCTGCATGTCGATGCAGAGGTGAACGGCATCCCTGATGTCGGCGACTTCCGAAGCGCTGTCCCTCATTGGTCTCCACCGTGAAGCGCATCGCCGCAAGCCGTCAGTCGACATCGCGGCGGCGAATTCAGCGACTGAATGCCAATGGAAGGGCTTTGGTTCCGCGAGCAAGAAGCTCGCCCGGTCGCGCCGGCGTTCCCTAAACGCCTTCGCCCTCGGCGGCTTCTGCCGGCGCCACGTCGAGCCGAACCGCGATACCATTCAGGTCAGGGCCTGGCGCCGGGTAGAGCTTCATGACGAGCGGATCGTGGCCGGGAACGATGTGGTGCGCGTCAGGTGCCGCGGCGCGCAGCTTGTCGAAGCCCACCAGCATGTCTCCGACGTGAAACGCCGTCGTGAACGGACGCTCGCTGGTCATGTTCTCGTAGAAATGACTGACGTCGGAGGCGAGCACGACAGGGCCGCGCCGTGTGTTGACGCGGACGAATTGAAGACCGGCTGAATGGCCGCCGGCCGCATGGACCGTCAGCCCGGGCGCAATCTCGGCGTCGCCGTCGTAGAACAACACCCGGCGCGCGTAGTTCAGCCGCACGATCCCGCAGACGTCCTCGACCTCGAACGAATGCGACAATCTCGGATATTGCATATAGCGTCCGGTGGCGTAGGCCAGCTCGCGCTCCTGGAGATGGAATCGCGCGTTCGGAAACCGGTCGAAATTGCCGGCATGGTCGTAGTGCAGATGCGTGAGGATCACATCCTTGACGTCGCCAGGGTCGATATCGAACGCACGAAGCGCCTCGACCGGGCAGCGCAGGAAATTCCGCCTCCGCTGCTTGGCAACGTCCGCGTTGAAGCCGGTGTCGATGACGACGGTGCGCCCGCCTCCCCGCGCCAGCCACATGAAATAGTCCATCGGCATCGGCCCGTCATGCGGATCGCCGCCGATGAAGTGCTCGCTGCGCTGGGCATCGCGCGTTGCGTAGCGGATGGCGAAGAGCTCGTATTCCGGATCAGCCATGGCGCTCGCGCTCAAGAACCGGTCGAGTCGACCTCGTTGAAGGCCTCGCGCGCATTGCGGAAGGCGTCGATGCCGGCGGGTACGCCGCAATAGACCGCGACCTGGAGCAGGATCTCCTTGATCTCCTCCTTGGTCAGCCCGTTCTTCAGGGCTCCCTTGACGTGCAGCTTCAGCTCGTGCGGCCGGTTCAATGCGCCGAGCATCGCCAGGTTGACGATCGAGCGCGTGCGCCGATCGACTCCGGGCCGCGTCCACAGGGCACCCCAGCAGAATTCAGTCGACCACTCCGCCATGGTGCGCGTGAACTCGTCGGCACCGGCGATCGACTTGTTGACGTAGTCCTCGCCGAGGACCTCTTTGCGAACCTTGAGGCCCTTTTCGAACAGTTCGGTCTTGCTCATGATCGTCCCTTTCAGGTCTTGAGAGATTCTAGTTGGAAGCCGTCCGGCGCGATGCCGGCAGCGGCCGCAGCGATTGCATGAAGCCGGCGATGTCATCGACCGCGTCGAGCCGCCAGATTGCGTCGATGACACGGTCGGCGTCCCAGTCGCTTCGACCGGTCTGCACGCCCTCGCGCAGCTTGGCCTCGATGTCCCGATCTGCGAGCGGCGCCGCCTGGCTGCCGCGGGGCGAGATGACGGTTTCGGTGAAGACCTCACCGGACGACAGGCGCAGGGTCACGCGTGCGGCGCCGTCAGGCATCTGGTCATCAAGTTGCCCCCTCACCTTCTTCCGCAGTCGGGCTATATCGGGCCGGACGACCGTCTCGCGCGCAAAATCAGCGACCCCGGCCGTGCCAAGCAATAATCCGCACGCCACGCAATGATGGATGCTGACGCGCGCATCGCGCTCGTTGTTGACGGGGCGATCGCCGCGGGCAAGCAGCAGCGCCGAGCCCTGTACCGTCACCGACTCGATCTGATCGACCTGCCGGCCGATGCGCTCGCGCAAAACAAGGCTGGCATCGACGACCGAATGGAAGACGATGCCGGCGGGGTAAGGCTTGTAGGTGTTCTTCGCGATCTCCCAGGTCTTGCCGAGACCGTCGAGCAGGCGAGCAATATCCGGCTCGTCGCCCATGGTGCGCGCCCAACCGAGCGGGCCTTCGATGGCGCTGGGCGCCGCCTCATAGCCTTGCTGCGCCAGCAGCGCGGCGAACAAGCCGTTCCGCGCAGCATTGCCCACGCTGACATTCTTGGCGGCACTGGGCAGGTTCTCGACATTGCCGGCCGACTGGCTCGCCGCAATTCCGATCGCATTCGCGATCCCCTCCGCCGGCAGCCCCAGCAGTTTCGCGCACGCCGCTGCTGCGCCGAAAATGCCGCAGGTCGAGGTGATGTGCCAGCCGCGCGCATAGTGGCGCGGCGACACGGCATTGCCGATCCGGCACTCCACGTCCACACCGAGGATAAACGCGGTCAGCACCTCGCGCCCCGTCATCCCGCGCGCTTCCGCGAGCGCCAGCACGGGCGCGGCGACCGGTGCTGCCGGATGGATGATCGTATCGGGATGGGTGTCGTCGAAATCGAGCAGATTCGCCGAGATGGCATTGAGGAACGCGGCGCACATCGCGTCCATTCGCTCCGAATGGCCGATGACCGTCGCAGTCGCGGCGCCGCTGAACGGCGACAGCGTGCGCATCGCGGCCACGACCACGGGATCGCGTGCAGAGCCGAGCGCGGTCGCAAAGAAATTGAGGATCGATCGTCGCGCCTCGAGGCTCTGCGCCTCCACTTCCGCCCACGACGAGGCCGCGACGAAATCAGCGAGCGTCCTGCTCACGCTTGGAATTGAGTCTTGCGGCACGCGGGGCGTCTTCCTCGTTTTCCCGAACCATATGCCGATCCGCGGCAAACTGTCGACCCCAAATGTTATGCTTGACAGCTTGTCTGACAATCATAACAATCCCGCTCGCTGGCGCGGGGTCCCCTCGCCGCAACGATTGCGGCCGACGAGACCGACCGCGAAACGATCGACCAGAAGATCAAGAAGGCGCGCCCGTCACGGGACCGCGCGACAGGGAGTGAACGATGGCGGGAGAAATGCTCGGCGTGATCGGCACGGGCCGCATGGGCGGTCCCATGGCGGGACGATTGATGGACGCGGGCCATTCGCTCGTCGTTTATGACACGCAGACCGAGGCAACCCAGCCGCTGGTCAAGCGCGGCGCCCTCCTCGCCAACTCGCCGGCCGAGGTCGCCTCGCGCGCCGACATCGTGCTTGCGAGCCTGCCGACGCCCGACATCGTCAAGGCCGTTGCGCTCGGCCAGGACGGCATCAGCAGCGGCAACCGTGCCAAGATCGTCATCGATCTCTCGACCTCGGGTCCCGGCGCAGCGAAGTTCGTCGCGGAAGGCCTGAAGGCCAAGGGCATGACGCTGGTCGATGCGCCCGTGAGCGGCGGCATCAAGGGCGCCGTCAACGGCACGCTGGCCGTGATGGTGTCCTGCCCACAGTCCACCTACGAGACCGTGCAGCCGATCCTGAAGAATTTCGGCAAGCTGTTCTATACCGGCGACAAGCCCGGCGTGGCGCAGACCGCCAAGCTCGCCAACAATCTGATGGCGGCCGCAGCGCTCGTGATCACCTCGGAAGCCGTCGCGATGGGCGTCAAGGGCGGCGTCAACGCCAAGGTCCTGATCGACATCATCAACGCCAGCAGCGGCCGCAACAGCGCATCCGAAGACAAATTCCCGCGCGCGGTGCTGCCCGGCACCTTCGATTTCGGCTTCACCACCGGCCTTTCCTACAAGGACGTCCGTCTTTGCGTGGACGAGGCCGAGGCCATGGGCGTGCCGATGGTCTGCGGCGCTGTGGTGCGGCAGATGCTCGCGATCACCAACGCCAAATACGGCGCTTCGTCCGACTTCACCTCGATCGCCAAGGTGCTCGAGGAGTGGGCCGGAGTGGAGATGCGCGGCTAAGCGCGCAAGCCAAGGGAGAGAGCGACCCGCGATGACGATCGGCCCGACCGTATCCGGCAAAATATCGCTCGCGCGCCAGATGGCGCGGAGCGCCCTTGCTGTCGATCTCGGCGATTTCGGGCCGGAGGTCGTCGCCAAGGCAAAGCTCTGTCTGCTCGACTTCCTGTCCTGTGCGTTCGAAGCCGGTCATCATCCCTGGAGTCGTCAGGCGGTTGCCATCGCGCAAGCCGGCGGCCCTGCAACGATCATCGGGACCTCGCAACTCTCCTCGCCCGCCGACGCAGCCTTCGCCAATGCCGTGATGGGTCACGGCCTCGTGCGCGAAGACATGCATGCCGCCAGCATCACACACCACGGCGTCGTGATCTGGCCGACCCTTCTCGCCCTGTCCGAACAGACGCCGCTGCACGGCGCCAGACTGCTGGCGGCCGCCATCATCGGCTATGAGACCGGTGCGCGGATCGGCCGCGCGCTGCTGACCTCCGACCTCGCACGTCTCTACCGCCCGACCGGCCTCGTGGCTCCTCCGGGC
>NZ_JALBGZ010000829.1:0-2525 GCF_023006515.1 Bradyrhizobium sp. PRIMUS42 | reverse complement strand
GACCGCCGATGCGCGCGTGGGGGCGGCCGCCGGTTGCCATCACGAGGCCGAAGGCGATCTCATCACGCCTTGGCGCATCCCACAGCGTCATCTCCGCCGTGCCGAAATGGCTGCGGACATAGGCGGCGTGGATGTGGCCGAGCGGTACCATCAGGCGCGTGCCGGGACCGCCGATGGTCTTGGCGGCCGGGACGATCGCCTTTGGTTGCTGACCCTTGGGCTGGCCAAGCACCTCGCGCATGCCTTGGCCGCCGGCTTCGTGCCAGACGGCGCCATGCTCGAGCTCGCCGTCCTCGCCGACGATGATGCCCTTGCCATAAGCTTCGATCTTCGTCGCGCCGCCGAGCTGCGCGATCAGCCCGCTCGCGAGCTCGTGCCCGAGCTCGCGCAAAGATGCCTGAAACGGCATCAGGTCGGGCTCATAGCGTCCGGCGAAGGGATTGCGGATCACGGCAATGGCGGTGCCGACCAGCAGCGGCTTCTCCAGCCGCGGGCCGCGCTCGTGCCAGATGGTCTCGACGCCGAGCGCGGTCTTGCGAATGTCATAGGACGACATGCTGAAGCTAGGCCTCGTCCACGACGGGATTGCGGAGCACGCCGATATTCTCGATCTCGACCTCGACCAGATCGCCGGGCTTGAGGAAGACCGGCGGCTTGCGGGTGAAGCCGACGCCGGCCGGCGTGCCGGTGGCGATGACGTCGCCGGGGACGAGGTCGAAAATGGTGGAGCAATATTCGATCAGCCGCGGGATCGAGAAGATCAGCATCGAGGTGTCGGAGGACTGCACCACCGCGCCGTTGACGCGCGTCTCCAGTTTCAATTTCGTGGGATCGCCGATCTCGTCCGGCGTGACCAGCCACGGACCGAACGGGCCGGTGCCGACGAAGTTCTTGCCGGAGGCGATCTGCTGGGCGTGGCGCTGCCAGTCGCGCACGCTGACGTCGTTATAGATCGAGTAGCCCGCGACGTGGCTCCAGGCATTGGCCTCGCTGATGTGACGGCCGCCCTTGCCGATCACGACGGCGAGCTCGCCCTCCCAGTCGAAATTGTCCGAGACCTTCGGCCGGATCACCGGCGCGTTGTGCGCAACCTGGGAGCGCCACACCCGCAGGAAGATCGGCGGAAACTCGGTGATCTCGCGCTTCATGCCGAACGCCACCGCCTCGTTGTGGTGGTCGAGATAGTTGCGCACGGCGCAGACGATCTTTTCGGGGCGCGGGATCACGGGGAGATATTTGACGTCGCTCAGCGCCAGCGTGGGCTTGTGCCCGGCGACGACCGCGTCGCGCTTCGCGTAATCATCGCTGCCGAGAAAATCCGCGAGCGTCGGGTATTGGGGTAGGGCGCGGCCGAGATCCACCACGCCGTTTTCAGTAACGGCCCCCCAGCTTTCCCGATTTCCGTCCAAGAACGACAGCAGCTTCATGGTTTCGCCCCAAAGGTTCCGATTTTCGATCCGTTCAATTATTTTCGAAAATCTGGCGCGGCGCAAGCCCCCCACGTAAAAATGCCCGGTGCCTATTCGGTGTCGAGCAGGTGGGCGGCGTATGTCGCGACGTTGTCGGCGGTCGAGCGGATATGGGTCTCGATCAGCTGTACGGCGAGATCCGCATTGCGCGAGATGGCGGCCTGCATGATCGCCTGGTGCTCGCCGGCCTTGTCGCGCGGGCGCGGCCGGAAATTTGCCGACAGGTGCCGGTAGCGCTCGGCACGATCGAACAACTCGGCGCGGATGGCGAGCAGCGTGGCCGAGCCGCAGGCGGAGACCAGCGCCTGGTGGAACTGGCGATGCGCGATCTTCCATTCGGGATCCCGCAAGGGATGTTCGGGGTCGCGCTGCTCGATCCGCTTTAATCTGTGCAAAGTCGAGATTACGGCGATTTCCCAATCGTCATCGCCCCGCTCGATCGAGCGGCGGATCAATTCCACCTCGACCAGCACCCGCGCGTCCGTGACCTCCACCAGATCCTGGCGGCTGACCGGCGCGACGCGAAAGCCGCGCTGCTCCTGGGCGTCGACCAGGCCCTCCGCGGCAAGCGCGGTCAGCGCCTCGCGCAACGTCGTAAAACTCGCGCCGAACCGTTCACGCAGCACGTCGAAGCGCAAAGGCTCGCCCGGCGGAAGCGCGCAGGCAATAATCTCCTCGCGCAGCCGATGGGTGATATCGGCGGCGATGGTCTTGCCGAATTCCTTGCGGGGGCGAATGGCGCTGTCGGGCATAGCTCTGCCAATGAATCGATGCCTCAACATGCCGCGCCAACGACCATCTTGCAATAATTTTCGTAAACGGTATGATTTTCGAAAATACGGTCTGGGGAGTGCGAAGACATGAGGGCAGTGCTGGTGCGTCAGCCGGGTGGGCCGGATGCACTTGAGGTGGTCGAGCTGCCGGTGCCTGTGCCGGGCGCAGGCCAGGTGCAAATCCGGGCCGAGGCCTTCGGGGTCGGGCAGCCCGACGTGCTGATCCGGCGCGGCGTCTACAAATGGCTGCCGCCGCTGCCGGCCAATCCCGGCAACGACGTTG
>NZ_JALBGZ010000828.1:0-2526 GCF_023006515.1 Bradyrhizobium sp. PRIMUS42 | reverse complement strand
ACCAGGATGTCCGCGCTCGGCGACCAGCCGGCCGCGGCTGCGATCGGGGTCGCAGGCATAGGGCGCGCGAGGGGCTGCCATTCCGACGGACACGGCGAATTTAGTCCCTATCCATTTGATTCTGCGTATGGTGGCACTTAACTATGTCGGGCGCGGGATACCAAATGAATTGGGTATGACGCACTGGACGATCGGAGACCAACGATGACGACTGCCGTGACCATCAGCGATCGGGCCGCACGCCGGATTGGGGAGATCCTCAAGGGCGAAGGCTCTGGCGCGATGCTGCGCATCTCCGTCGAAGGCGGCGGCTGCTCGGGTTTCCAGTACAAGTTCGATATCGACCGTGCGCGCACCGACGACGACCTCGTGATCGAGCAGGACAATGCGGTCGTGCTGGTCGATTCCGCCTCGCAGCCGTTCCTGGAGGGGTCCCAGGTCGATTTCGTCGACGATCTGATCGGCGCCTCGTTCCGCGTCAACAATCCCAACGCCACGGCGTCCTGCGGCTGCGGGACGAGTTTTTCGATCTGAGCGCTTAGGCGCCGGTGATCTGCCTTTCCTCGTCCGTCCACTCCAGCTCGACCGGCATCAGCTCCGGCTGGAGTGGCGCGTCCTCAGACATCACGTGGCCGTCCAGCGCACGCAGCAATGCCGCGACCAGTGCCGGCTTGCGCAGCGGCTTGGCCAGGAAGTCCGACATGCCAGCCTCGCGGCAGATCCTGACGTCCTCGGGGAAGGCATTCGCGGTCAGCGCGATGATGGGCAAGCCCTCGAAGCGCCCGTCCTGCGCGCGGATCGCGCGGGTGGCGGCGAGCCCGTCCATGTCGGGCATGCGCACGTCCATCAGCACGACATCGTAATTGCCCTCGGAGGCAGCCGCGACGGCCTCTACGCCGTCGGTGACGACCCGCAGCTCGACGTCGAAGGCCCCCAACATCTTGCTCACGACCATGCGGTTGACCGCATCGTCCTCCGCGACCAGCACCTTCAGCGGCCGATCGAGGCCGGCGATGCGAGCCTTGAGCTCGTCGGCCTCGTCGCGGCCGGCCCTCTGCTCGGAGGCCTGCGCCTGGCTCCAGGGCAGCACCAGCGTGAAGCGGAAAGTTGAACCCTCCCCTGGCGTCGAGGTGACGCCGATCGTGCCGCCCATCTGCTCGATGATGCGCCGGGAGATCGCAAGGCCGAGGCCGGTGCCGCCGAAGCGGCGGCTGATCGAGGCGTCGGCCTGCGCGAAGTCGCTGAAGAGCTGGCCGAGCTTTTCGGGGGCGATACCGATGCCGCTGTCGGTCACCGTCCATTCGACGGTCGCCAGCAGGTCACGGCGCGCCTGGCAGGTCGCAGAGATCGTCACCCCGCCTTCATCGGTGAACTTCACCGCATTGGACGCGAGGTTGAGCAGCACTTGGCGGATGCGCGCGACGTCGCCGCGCAGCGTCGGCGGCAGGTTCGGATCGAGCTCGACCTTGACCGCCAGCCCCTTGCTCTTGGCACTCGCGCGCACGACGTTTGCGACCGTCTCGACCAGCGCCTGCGGGGCGAAGTCGATCGCCTCGAACGCGAAGCGGCCGGCCTCGAGCTTGGACAGGTCGAGAATGTCGTTGAGGATGCGCTGGAGATTGTCGCCGGACTCGCGGATCGTGGTAACCGCCTCGCGCTGCTCCGGATCGAGGTTGGTTTCGAGCAGCATGCTGGCAAGCCCGAGCACGCCGTTCATGGGCGTGCGGATCTCGTGGCTCATCACCGCCAGGAAGTCGGACTTGGCGCGGCTCTCGGCCTCGGCCTTCTCCGCGCGCCAGCGTTCGGTCACGTCGCGCCCGAAGCCGCGATAGCCGAGGAACTGCCCCTCGCGGTCATAGGCCGGCTTGGCCGTCAGCGACCACAGCCGCGCCTCGCCACCGGCGACGACCTTCAGATTCATCTCGTGCAGCGGCTCGTTCTGCTCCATCAGGCCGACGACGTTGTAGGCCGCGCTTTTGTCTTCGGGACACAACATGTCGAGCACGTCCACGAAATGCGATCCCTTCAGCAGCGGCAGCGGCAACTGAGCGACGTCTGCGAACCGTTCGGGCACGTCGATCAGATGGCCTTCGGCATCGGTCTGCCATAGCCAGTCGCTGGCGTTCTCCTGAAAATCCTTCAGCAGCAGCGAGATGATCTCGGTCTGGCGTTCGAGCTCGAGCTGGGCCTTGAGATTACCGAGGAACAGATTGCCCTGCGAGACGATGTTGCGCGCCATGAAAAATGCGAACAGCAGCAGGAACACCGCTGTCATCAGATAGGGCCCGGTGCCGCAGAGCAGCAGCGCGCCGGCGCAGGCGAGCGTGATGGTGGCGAGATAGACGAGGCCGGCACGCGGGAACGTCGAGAGCGTGAAGGCGCCGCCCGACATCATGCCGACCATCAGGCAGGCCAGGAGCAGCTGGCTGGTCGGCTCGATGGGGCGTGTTCCAAGGCGACGGCGCAAGACGCCCCGGTCCGTCTTCGCTCTGAGAGCTACGCCGGACACGCTTCGCAGTAAGATTG
>NZ_JALBGZ010000827.1:0-2529 GCF_023006515.1 Bradyrhizobium sp. PRIMUS42 | reverse complement strand
ATTGGCTCGCCACCATTCGCGGCCGCATCGGCTTCCTCGCGACACCGAGCTGGCTGATCTACGCCACCGGCGGTGCCGCCATCGCCGAGGTGAAGGGCAATTTCAGCTTATGGCTTTCCTTGAGATCGCAGACGAAGCGGTCGATCCGCGGAATCGCTTCGGCCGGAGCGGCCGAAGCATCCAGACCGAGATCGTCTTCGAGGCCCGCGGCGCGCGCCTCGTCACGGATCGCAGCGATCAGCCGCTGACGGCGGGCAGGATCGAGACCGTCGGCGGTCGAGTATTCGTCGAGCAGACGTTCGAGCCGGCGCAGCCCTTCCGGCACCGCAGACTTTTCCAGCGGCGGCGGCAGATGGCCGATCGTCACGGCGCCGATACGCCGCTTGGCCTGCGCTGCCTCGCCGGGATCGTTGACGATGAAGGGATAGATGATTGGGAGATCGCCGATCAGGGCTTCCGGCCAGCACGATTGCGACAGCGCTACGGATTTTCCGGGCAGCCATTCCAGCGTGCCGTGTGCACCCATGTGCAAGACGGCATCGCTGCCCTGTGCCCGGAGCCAGAGATAGAACGCGACATAGGCGTGGCGCGGCGTGCGGGCGAGATCATGATAATCGGCATCGCGCGTCGTCGCATCGCCGCGCTCGGGCTGGACCGCGATAACAGACTGACCGCATTGGATCGCAGCGAAGTGGAACGCGCCGTCGCGACAGCTCGGATCATCCTCCGGCGCTCCCCAGGCTTGCGCGAGATCGTCCTGCAAGACTTGCGGCAGGCGCGAAAGCGCCGCGCGATAGTCGGCAACGCGCCAGGTCAGTTGCCGCTTGAGCAGTGTTTCGCCGAGCGCACGGACCGGCGCAACATCGAAACCAACCTCCGCGAGATCAGACAACAACGCCTCGACAGACGCCAGCGCATCGAGACCGACGGCGTGCGCGATCTGGTGCGGGCGTCCCGGATAGTTCGAGAGCACGAGTGCCAGCCGCTTCTCACCGGCGGGCTTCTCCACGAGGCGGCGCCAGGCCGCGACGCGTCCGGCGACCGCCGTCACACGTTCCCCATCCGGCCGATGTGCCAGATGCGAAAATTGCAGATCGGGATCGCGTTGCGCCGCCGACTTGAAGCTCACCACGCCCGTGAACAGCCGACCGTCGACCTCGGGCAGCACCACATGCATCGCGAGATCGCCGGGCGAGAGGCCACGCAGCGACTCCGCCCAGTCCTCGCGCCGCGCCGTGGAGAGTGCGACCTGGAACACCGGACACGATGCAGCATCGAACGCCGTCGTGCCGTCGTCGCTGAGGGCCGAGAACGCCGTCGCGTTGACGATCGCGGCCGGAGGATTTTGCGCGAGATAGGCGCGCAGCCAGTCGGCGACGCCCGCGGCCTTCAGCGAGGTGACGAACACGCCACAGGCGTCAAAGCCCTTCTCGCGCAGCGCCGCGATCAGGGCATCGACCGGGCCCGTGTCCGCGGCGGTGAGATAGGAGCGATAGAACGTCACCAGCGCGCGGGGCTTCCCCTCGCCACCCACCGGCGCGGCGATGACGCCGCGCGCGGGATCGTAGAAGCCCATCTCGGGCACGCTCATCTCGCCGATAACAGGACCGGCATAGAGACCCGAGGCCAATGCGAGCTGCGCAATCGCGGCTTGGGCGGCGACCGGCCCGCCGGTGTCGCAGAGCACCTTGAGCCGGCGCAGCGTCGAGACCGGCAGAGTCGAATACGCATCGAGCCGCGTGTCGTCACGGCCATCGGCCGGCAGCACCGCCAGCACGATGTTGCGGTCCTTGGCGAGTTGTTGCAAGGCAGCCAGCCCATACGCCCAATAGGACTCCCCGCCGATCAGGCGCACCAGGATGCCACGCGCCTGCGACAGCGTGCGCTCGATATAGGTGTCGACCGACAGGGGGTGACGGAGCTCCGCGAGATTGGCAAGCCGCAGCGTCGGCAGGCTGCCCTGGCCGCGCCGCCAGCCGGCCGCGAACGCGGCGAGATCGGAATCCGAATACGAGAGCACCACGAGATCGGCCGGGTCCTGGCCGATGTCCCTTGGCGTCGCGGTCTCCTCCAGACCGCGGCTCTCGCGGAAGACGACGTGCATCAGATGCCGAGCCTTGAGATACCAAGTCCTGCCTTGATGGCGGCCTCATCGATATCGCCGTGCTCGCCGATCACGACGAGCTTTGAGTGCCTGTGACCTGCGCCCCAGGGCTTGTCGAACTGGTGGCGCACGCGCTCGCCGACCGCCTGCAGCAGAAGGCGCATCGGCTTGCCCGCGACGGCGATGTAACCTTTCGCCCGCAGCACGTTCTGCTCGCGCGCCAGCTTCTGCACCGATGCGACCAACGCGTCGATGTCAGCCACTTCAGGCAGATCGATCACGACGGAGGCGAAATCGTCGTGCTCGTGCTCCTCCTCGCCGTCATGGTGCGAGGGGCGTGCAGCGAGATCGTTCTCGGCGGCGGCGCCGAGGCCGAGGATGAGGCGCGCATCGATCGCGCCGTCGGTGACAGGGAGCATCGGCAC
>NZ_JALBGZ010000826.1:0-2529 GCF_023006515.1 Bradyrhizobium sp. PRIMUS42 | reverse complement strand
GACCGCGGCTGCGATCCGCGCCGGCTGGCGGGAGGCAGGCGAGCTGGTCGATCCTCACACGGCGGTGGCGCTTGCTGTCGCCGACCGCGACACCACCGACACGAGGGTGCCGAGCATCGTGCTCTCGACCGCCCATCCGGCCAAATTCCCCGATGCTGTCGAAGCGGCCTGCGGCCAGCGGCCGCAATTGCCGGCCTGGCTCGACGGATTGATGACCAAATCCGAACACATGAAGGTGATGAAGAACGATCAGGCCGAGATCGAGCGGTTCGTGCTGTCGGTCAGCCGCGCCGCAAAGCAAGGAGTTGCCGGATGAGCGTCGAGATTTCCAAGCTTGCCTCCGGCCTGACCGTCGTCACCGACAAGATGCCTCACCTCGAGACCGCGGCGCTCGGCGTCTGGGCCGGCGTCGGCGGACGCGACGAAAAGCCCAACGAGCACGGCATTTCGCATCTGCTTGAGCACATGGCGTTCAAAGGCACGACCAAGCGCTCCTCGCGCGAGATCGTCGAGGAGATCGAAGCGGTCGGCGGCGACCTCAATGCCGGCACCTCGACCGAGACCACGTCCTATTATGCGCGGGTGCTGAAGGCCGACGTGCCGCTGGCGCTCGACGTGCTCGCCGACATCCTCGCCAATCCCGCCTTCGAGCCCGACGAGCTGGAGCGCGAGAAGAACGTCATCGTGCAGGAGATCGGTGCCGCGCAGGACACACCCGACGACGTCGTGTTCGAGCATCTCAACGAGCTCTGCTATCCCGACCAGCCGATGGGCCGCTCGCTGCTCGGCACGGCCAAGACGCTACGCGCCTTCAACCGCGACATGCTGCGCGGCTACCTCTCGACGCATTATCGCGGGCCCGACATGGTGGTGGCGGCGGCCGGCGCGGTCGATCACAAGCAGGTGGTCGCCGAGGCCGAGAAGCGTTTTGCGAGTTTCGAGGGGACGCCGGGCCCGAAGCCGCAAACCGCGCAGTTCGGCAAGGGCGGCGCCAAGGTGGTGCATCGCGAACTGGAGCAGGCACATCTGACGCTGGCGCTGGAAGGCGTGCCGCAGAGCGATTCGTCGCTGTTCTCGCTTCAGGTCTTCACCAACATCCTCGGCGGCGGAATGTCGTCGCGCCTGTTCCAGGAGGTGCGCGAGAAGCGCGGTCTCTGCTACTCGATCTACTCGTTCCACGCGCCTTATACCGATACCGGCTTCTTCGGTCTCTACACCGGCACCGATCCGGCCGATGCGCCGGAGATGATGGAGGTCGTGGTCGACATCATGAATGATTCGGTGGAGACGCTGACCGAGGCCGAGATCGCGCGCGCCAAGGCGCAGATGAAAGCGGGCCTCCTGATGGCGCTGGAGAGCTGCTCTTCCCGCGCCGAGCAGCTCGCCCGTCATGTGCTGGCCTATGGCCGGCCGCAGACGGTCGAGGAGCTGGTGGCCCGGATCGACGCGGTCAGCGTCGAATCGACCCGGGACGCCGCGCGTGCGCTGCTGTCGCGGAGCCGGCCTGCCGTTGTCGCATTAGGCAGCGGCAGGGGTCTGGACACGGCGGTGTCTTTTGCGGAAGGATTGACCCGGGCACGTGCCAAGGCGCGGCTGCATTAGGAGCCGCGCACGGGCTGATCTGCCCCGGGAAGCATCACCATGGCCCTCTTTCGCCTGCCGTCCAGTGGACCCGCCGCCCTCGCGCCGCGCGGCAACGGGCTGTTGTTGCGCGCGCCGCAGATGTCGGATTTCCTGCAATGGGCGCATTTGCGCGAAACCAGCCGCGACTACCTGACGCCTTGGGAACCGATCTGGCCGTCGGACGATCTCACCCGCTCCGGCTTCCGCCGCCGTCTGCGCCGCTATTCCGAGGACATCGCCGCGGACCGTTCCTATCCTTTTCTGATCTTCCGCGAGCTCGACGGCGCCATGGTCGGCGGCATCACGCTGGCCAATGTGCGGCGCGGTATCGTGCAGGCCGGCACCATCGGCTATTGGGTCGGGCAACCCCATGCTCATCGCGGCTACATGACGGCTGCGCTGCGGGTCCTGCTGCCGACGCTGTTCGGCGAGCTCAACCTGCACCGCGTCGAGGCGGCCTGCATCCCGACCAATGCGCCGTCGATCCGGGTGCTGGAGAAGTGCGGTTTCTCCCGCGAAGGCCTGGCGCGCCGCTATCTCTGCATCAACGGGGTCTGGCAGGACCATTTGCTGTTCGGCCTGCTGCACGAGGATTTCCGCGGCTGAGCCCGCCCGATTCGTGCAGCCGAATCCCCCTTTTTGCTGCCTTGGGTTCGCCGATTTTGACGATATAACGCGCAGGTCTACCGGCGATCGGCCGGGGACTTTGTCATGGAGTACGGGCTTTGATGGTGAAGCAGCTTCGGTCATCGCGGAATGTGCTGCGGCGGATGCCGGCGATCGCGCTGGCATTGTCGGTGTCGTTCGCAGCGGTTTCGCCGGTGGCGGCGCAGTCATTGACCGACCGCTTCAAGAGCCTGTTCGGCGGCAAGTCCGATGAGCCGGCCCAGCCCAAGCCGCCGCCTG
>NZ_JALBGZ010000825.1:0-2534 GCF_023006515.1 Bradyrhizobium sp. PRIMUS42 | reverse complement strand
GCTCGCGAGCCACGCCGCGACCGCCGTCACGTCGTCCTCAGTCAGCCGGGCCGCGACCTGCTGCATGCAGTCCGGCGCTTTCGCGGTGCGCGTACCATAACGCCACGCTCCCAGCTGCGCGCTGATGTAGTTCGGGCGCAGTCCGAGCAGGCCGGGAATTCCCGGCTCCATTCCGGTCAGGGCGGGGCCATGGCAGCTTCCGCACGCCGGAATCTGTCGCTGCGGATCGCCGCGCGACACCAGCGACTGGCCGTGCTGCAGCACTTCCTTGCTTGCATCGCTGGCTGCCACGGGGGGCAGTGGTGGATGCTGATCCGCAAAATAGTCGGCCATCTGCTGCAAATACGGATCGGGCAGGAATTCCAGCAAATAGTTCATCGGCGGATACTTTCGCCGGCCATTCTTGAAGGCAAGGAGCTGGTTGTAGAGATAGCCGGCCGGCTTGCCGGCAAGCCGCGGGAAATAGACGTCGTTGGTGCCTTCGCCTTGGTTGCCGTGACAGGGCGTGCAGGCCTCGACCCGTGCCGCCATTGTGTCCGGCGGCTGGTTGGCCGTTTGTGCAACCGCATCAAACGCGGCCAAGGTGGCAATGGCGACGGCCAGAGCAATGGTGCGAGCGAACACTCTCGTCACCTCCAAAAACGGGATCGGTTGATTCCGGATCACAACGTAGCGGAGCATTATTGCGCCAATATGGTCCTGCGCAAGACCGGCCACGCGTGATGACGTTTGGTCGCGGTGTTCGCATGTGCGATCACGATCGAATTCGACAAAACTTGCGTGCTTCTTGAAAACCGAGCATAACGCAGCAGTCTCGCGACAGGTCCTGCCCGAGTCTTGCGCGGTCATGTCACCCTCTTTTGTCAGAGGGTGCAGGGAAGACCGGATGCCGGCTGGGCACCCGCGGTCCACTGTGCGAAGGTTGCGCTACAAGAGGCTGCACAGCGGCATACAGGTGAAGCCAAACAACCGGCCTTCCCTGCGCAGTGGTTTGATGGCTTATGCCGAGCTCTCCCCGGGGAGCGATGCACTATTGCCCCCGTCGCCTTGCAGATCGCTGACGCGCGCACCCGGTCGGGCCGCCGCATCACCGCAAGACTTGACGCACAGACCCCGGGCGTCAGGACGACACGGTTTTGCCGTACGCTGATTGCACCGGTCGTGTGCGCGAAGGCTCCTCGCTCACGGTTGCCCGCCCTGCGATGCCTCTCGCGCCGGTGCTGCCAGCGTCCACCACGGCTCATCCCGCGTTTCGTGACGATCGCGATACGCCCCTCTGACTGGGGATGAGGTGGCGGGACACTGCGACAAATCAGAAATTCTGTAAAGGCGAATATTTTCGCTTGCGCAGATTGACCAGCCAATTGGATGTTTTGCCCGTCGGGCAACGCAAGGGCTTGTAGGTGCGTAGGGTGGATTAGCCGAAGGCGTAATCCACCGCGTCTGCCGATGTGGAGACAGAAGCGGTGGATTACGCTTCGCTAATCCACCCTACGAAGTGTTTCGTGCCGTGTTCCCTCGACCACCTCAGGGATCATTTCGCACCGCTGCGAGTTCTCTCCGGATTGTCCGGGCTGGAGCCGCCATGACCATCAATTTCGACACGCTGAAGGCCTCGCTCGTCCTGTATGGCCTGAACGCGATCTACGCGATCCTGTTGCTTGCGATCGGCTGGTATCTGTCCGGCGCCATGCAGCGTTTCGTCACCCGCCTGCTGAGCGTCACGCACCGCGTCGACCCGCTAGTGACCCTGTTCGTAGGCAGTCTTGCGCGCTACGGTGTGCTCGCGGTGGTCGGCATCGCCGTGCTCCAGCTCTTCGGCATCCAGACCGCGAGCCTTGTCGCCGTGCTGGGCGCGACATCCCTCGCCATTGGCCTGGCGCTTCAAGGCACGCTCTCCAATCTCGCCGCCGGCGTGATGCTGCTGCTGTTCCGGCCCTTTCATATCGGTGATGACGTCGAGGTGGCCGGCAAGGCGGGGAAGGTGAGGTCACTGTCCTTGTTCATGACCGAGCTGGTCGCGCCCGACAACACGCAGATCCTCTTGCCGAACGGGCAGGTGTGGGGCGCGGCCATCGTCAACCACAGCGCCTATTCCGGCCCGGGCGAGATCAAGGTCGCGTTTCCGGTCAGGGCCGGATCGGTCAATGCGCTGGCGGATCAAATCCTGAAGGAGCTGCGTCAGGACCCACGCGTCGACGATCACGCGGCGCCGTCGGTCAATGTGTCGAAGGTGATCGCCGCCGATCCTGCAGCGCCGGTCGTGGAGTTGACCGTGAGCGCAAAGGTGAAGCCGTGCGATGCCGACGCAGTGAAGCAGCGTGTGCTGGATCATGCCAGCGCGTTATTGGCGGCCGCATGAGCCGCGCAGGGCGGATTAGCCGAAGGCGTAATCCGCCAAGTCTCTCTCCGCGGCGACAGACGTGGCGGATTACGCCTCGCTAATCTGCCCTACGAACAACGGCTTTCGGTTTAGCCCCGCGGCGAGCGCGGCGGCCTGCGCTTCACCGCGTGCCGGCGCGGCGAGCGGGTGA
>NZ_JALBGZ010000824.1:0-2537 GCF_023006515.1 Bradyrhizobium sp. PRIMUS42 | reverse complement strand
GACCAGGCGCGCCAGCTTCAGCGCGAGCTGTCCCGGCGGCGGCACCAGGCTCGGATCGACCGAGCCGAACACGCCCTCGCGGGCAAACACGAACGCGGCGCGGATCAGGCGCGCAATGTGGTTGAAAGCAGAGATCACAAACGCCAGCCCGAATGCAGTGCGACGATGCCGCCGGACAATGTCTGCCAGCTGACGCGGGCAAAGCCGGCGTCGCGGATCATGTCGGCGAAGGCGTTGGGTTTTGGAAACTTGCGAATCGATTCGACGAGATATTGATAGGACTCGGCATCGCCCGTGATCATGCGGCCGAGCGGCGGGATCACCTTGAACGAGAACAGGTCATAAAGGCGATCGAGCCCCGGCATCTCGACGCTGGAGAATTCCAGGCAGAGGAAGCGGCTGCCGGGCTTCAGCACGCGATAGGCTTCTTGCAGCGCCAGATCGATCCGGGGCACGTTGCGAATGCCGAAAGCGATCGTATATGCGTCGAAGCTGCGATCGGCGAAGCCGAGCGCTTCGGCATTGCCTTCGACGAAATCGACCCGGGTTTCGAGATGCCGTTTGACGGCGCGCTCGCGGCCGACGGCCAGCATGTCGGTGTTGATGTCGCAGACGGTGGCATGGAAGCCGGCACCTGCGGCCTTGGCGGCGCGGAACGAGATGTCGCCGGTGCCGCCGGCCACGTCGAGCAGCGCGAACGGCCGGTCGCTCCTGGGCGGGTCGAGCGCCGTGATCATGATGTCCTTCCAGACCCGGTGCAGGCCGCCGGACATCAAATCGTTCATCAAATCATAGCGCGACGCCACGCTGTGAAACACATCGTTCACCAGCGTCTGCTTGTCCCCCAGGGGGACGTCCCTGAAGCCAAAATGCGTGGTTTCGCCCGGCCGATCCATTACTCTACTCCGCGTGGCGGACCATAGCCTGCCCGCCGCAATGGCGCTATCACACCGCCCTCATAAGGTGAATGCCTGACCATGCCTGAATTGCCCGAAGTCGAAACCGTCCGCCGCGGCCTTCAGCCCGTCATGGAGGGTGCGAAAATCCTCAATGCGGAGGCCCGCCGGCCCGATTTGCGCTTTCCGTTCCAGCCGGATTTCGTGGCCCGGCTCAAGGGCCAGGTCGTCACGGGGCTCGGCCGCCGCGCAAAATATCTCATGGCCGATCTGGCCTCCGGCGACGTGCTCTTGATGCATCTGGGCATGTCGGGCTCGTTCCGTGTCATCAAGCCGGACAACGACGTGCAGCCCGGCGAGTTTCACTATCCGAAGGCCAAGGACTCCGCGCACGACCACGTGCTGTTTCGGATGTCCTCCGGCGCCGACATCGTCTTCAACGATCCGCGCCGTTTCGGTTACATGAAAGTGATCGCGCGCAACGCGCTTGATGAAGAGCCGCTGCTGCGCGGGCTAGGCCCCGAGCCGCTCGGCAACGAGTTCGATGCCGCGATGCTGGCGCGCTCCTGCGCCGGCAAGACCACGAGCCTGAAGGCGGCGCTGCTCGACCAGCGCGTGGTCGCCGGGCTCGGCAACATCTATGTCTGCGAGGCTCTGCACCGCTCGCATCTGTCGCCGCGCCGGATCGCCGCGACGCTGTCGACCAAAGCCGGACAACGCAAAGGCGTTGCCGGGGGCGAGCCGACTGATCACGCCAAACGATTGGTCGGCGCGATCCACACCGTGCTGAACGACGCGATCAAGGCCGGCGGGTCCAGCCTGCGCGATCATCGCCAGACCTCGGGCGAGCTCGGCTATTTCCAGCACTCGTTCAAGGTCTATGACCGCGAAGGCGAGAAGTGCACGACGCCGCGCTGCGGCGGCACGATCAAGCGCTTCACCCAGAACGGTCGATCGACGTTCTGGTGCTCGAAATGTCAGAAGTGAGACGACTGCCGTAGCCCGGATGGAGCGCAGCGAAGCAATCCAGAATCTTTTCGCGGAAGAATTCTGGATTGCTTTGTCGCAAGGGCTCCTCGCAATGACGGGTGGATAGGGCATCCCGCAGAACGCGAAGCGAAGCAATCCGGCCGGGCTCCTGGCCGGATTGCTGCGTCGCTGGGGCCCTTCCGGATGGTGAAGGGCCGACTGCCGTCTGAGCGATCGCCCCGCTCAGGACGCCAGCGTCGTGGTCTCGTCCGCCGAAAGCTCGGTGGCGGCATGCAGCATGCCGTCCGCGCCCGACATGACTTGGTCGATCAGGACACCGGTTGTCGCAGCGAGATCGAGCCGGGCCTCAATCCAGCGCCAGAGGCCGCGGATCTCGTCCGCCGACTTTCCGTTCGGCGCGAATTCGCTGACGGCAAGGCCGCTCGCGAGCGAGTCCTGGTGATCGTTGCGCATCACGATCAGCGGGCGCGCGAGCACCTCGGCGAGATCAAGCGCGGCTTCCTCGGCGAGCGTGTTGGCGGCGTTGTCGATGCGCTGGCCGCGGATCGGCGTCTGGTTCAGCACGAAGCTGTAGGGCCGCTTCCAGGCGCGCGCGATGCTGAGCGTCGAGGTGGTTGCCTCGATATCGGCGACGCTCGGGCGGGCCGGGAT
>NZ_JALBGZ010000823.1:0-2540 GCF_023006515.1 Bradyrhizobium sp. PRIMUS42 | reverse complement strand
GGCACGCCCGGCGCAGCATCAAGCCGCCGAGCGGGTTGATCAGGCCAGTGTCCTCGGCGACCGGAATGAACTCGGCCGGCGAGACCATGCCGCGCTCGGCATGCGGCCAGCGCACCAGCGCTTCGAAGCCGGTGATGCGGCCGCTCTGGAGGTCGATCAGCGGCTGGTAATAGGGGCGCAGCACGTCGTTCTGGATGGCGTCGCGCAGCTCGACCTCGATCTTGCGGCGGCTCTGGGCTTTTGCATCCAGCGCGGCCTCGAAGAAGGCGAAGCTGCCGCGCGCGTCGAGCTTGGCGCGTGACAGCGCCATGTCGGCGCTCTTGAGCAGTTTTTCGGACTCATCGCCGTCGCCGGGTGCCATCGCGATGCCGATGGAGGCGCCGATCACCACGGAATGGCCGTCGAGCAGATAGGGATCGGCGATGGCTTCCAGGAGACGCTTGGCCAGCATCACAGCGTCTTCGGGCCGCGCCAGACCGCTTTGCACGATCGCGAACTCGTCGGAATTGAGCCGCGCCAGCGCATCTTCCTCGCGCAAGGTGGAACGCAGCCGCTTGGCGACGCCGCGCAGCAGCTTGTCGCCGACCGCGTGTCCCAGCGTGTCGTTGACCGACTTGAAACTGTCGAGCCCGAGGATGAGCAGCGCGGCCTTGTCGGCGCTGCGCCGCGTGTGCAGCAGCATCTCGTCCATCTGCTGGCGCAAGAGATTGCGGTTGGGCAGGCCGGTCAGCCCGTCATGCTGGGCCATGAAGGCAAGCCGCGCCTCGGCGCGCTTGCGCTCGGTGATGTCCATCAGCGCGAGCAGCACGGCGGGCCGCTCGGCATAGGTCAATTCGCGGGAATAGATCGCAAGGTCGATCAGCGCTCCGTCGGCCTTGACGTGCTTCCAGGTGCGCCCGGCCTGCTCCTCGCCGGTGGGATCGGCGGTCCAGGGCGGCTCGCTTTCGAAAGCCTGCAAGGAGCGTATCTTCAATTGCTCGAACTCGGCGCGGCTGTAGCCGTAATGCGCAACCGCGGCGTCGTTGACGCCGAGGATGCGCTCGTCGTCCAGCGCGCACACGATCATGGGAACGGGATTGCCGTCGAACAGCAAGCGGAACGAGGCCTCGCGCTGCTTCAATTCGGTGATGTCGACACGCAGGCCGACGACGCCGCCGTCGTCGGTCAAGCGCTCCTCGATCAGGATGACGCGGCCGTCCGACAGCGTCTGCTCGTGGCGCGCGGCGGGTTGATAGAGCTTTTGCAGCCGCTCGGCGATCCACTCGTCTTCGTGGCCGATGGCTTCGGGATAATCACCGCGTGCGACGCCGATGCGCAGCGTGTCTTCGAGACGCGCGCCTTCTTCGAACAGATCGGCGGTCTTGCGGTAGATCTCGGCGTATTTCTTGTTCCAGAGCACGTAGCGGCCGTCGGCATCGAGAAACACGATGCCCTGCGGCAGGATGTCGATGGCCTGGCGCAGGCGCTCATGGGATTTGCGCGCTTCCGCGATCGCGGCTTCCGCCTCGGCGCGGCTGCGCAGGATTTCGTCGCGGTCCGAACGGGTTCGCGACGCGCGCGGCAAGCGTGGCTTGCGTGGCAATCGGCCGGCCCGGGCACGCGCGCTTCCGTTTCGCTTTCTTGCTTTTCGAGACCCCAAACCCAACTTCACTCGTCCCAATCGCGCCCAGTGGGCGGTAGTTTTGGGGCAAGTGTCTGAAAGAAAGGTAATCTTGGGTGACCGCGCCCGCCAGGACCGCGCCTTGCGAACACCGAGAGCCCGGCTCTCGTGCCTGTTCGCGCGGCGCAAGCGGGCCAGATGGCGCGCCAGGCCCGTGGCCTCGTCGCAATCGGGGAGAGAGGTGACGCAAAAACGTGCCCTCTCCATGAATCAATTCCGCCCGCGCGTCCGATTGCATACGGGATCGAAACGGGCATCGTTCCGCGCACGAATTTTAGTCAATGCAGGATACGGTTATCGCACTGTTAAGAATCGGGCGGGCCCGCGACAAGACGACGACTTTCGGACGACCTCATTGGACATGGGGATCGTCATCCCGGGCGCAGCTTTACGCTGAGGCAACGGCTGTCAAGACGCCGTGAGATTGCGGCTGGGCGAAAGCCTCATTCTTAACCCGGACGCGGCGTTGGGTTATAAGGGCTGCGCATGAGTCCCCGCCACATCGCCCCTCTCCTGCTTGTCATGACGCTCCTGGCCGCCGGCGGCGCGCTGGCTCAGGACAAGGGCAGCGTCAGCCCGAAGCCGCTGCCGCCGCTCGCCAATCCCAACGACCCTGAGGTCGCCGCCAAGGAGCTGTTCGCGCGCAAGCTGCTGCCGTCGAAGGGGTCGGCCCACGTCATCGGCTCCTACACCAAGGGCTGCATCGGCGGCGCGGATCAGATGCCCGTCAACGGCGACCATTGGCAGGTGATGCGGCTGTCGCGCAATCGCAGCTATGGCCACCCCGAGATGATCGCGCTGATCAAGCGGCTCGCGGCCAGGGCGCACAAGAACGCGGGATGGCCGGGCATCCTGGTCGGCGACATCGCCCAGCCGCGCG
>NZ_JALBGZ010000822.1:0-2543 GCF_023006515.1 Bradyrhizobium sp. PRIMUS42 | reverse complement strand
AGATCGTCGCGGGCGGTCCGGCATGGCTCCATCCGGGTCGCTCCGGCACGATCCAGATCGGGCCGCAGAACGTGCTCGGCACTTTCGGCGAAATGCACCCGCGCGCGCTCGAGGCGCTCGGCGCCGACGGCCCGCTGATGGTGTTCGAGGTGATCCTCGACCGGATCCCCGAGGCCAAGAAAAAGCCGACCCGCGCCAAGCCCGTGATCGAGCTGTCGGCGTTCCAGCCGGTGTCGCGCGACTTCGCCTTCATCGTCGATCGTACTGTGAAGGCCGGCGACATCGTGCGTGCCGCGCAAGGCGTCGACAAGAAGCTGATCACCGGCGTGAGCGTCTTCGACGTCTATGAGGGCAAGGGCATCGACGACGGCAAGAAGTCGATCGCGGTCGCAGTCATGCTCCAGCCGCGCGAGAAGACGTTGACCGACCAGGAGATCGAAGCTGTCGGCGCCAAGATCGTGGCGGAGGTCACGAAGAAGACCGGCGGCACGCTCCGAGCATGATGCCGAAAAGTGTGAAGCGGTTTTCGGACAACATCATGCTCCAGAATCATAGAGCATGACCCTCGCTGATTTCCTGCCCAAGGACGTCAGCCTCACCATTGCGATGGCGCTCTGCGCCGTCGCTTTCGTTTCGGGTACAGCACGCGGCTTCTCCGGCTTCGGCTCGGCGCTGATCTTCATGCCGCTGGCGAGCAGCATCGCTGCGCCGCGACTCGTTGCCGCGTTGCTGCTGGTGATCGATTTTGTTTCGGCAGCGCCGCTGCTGCCGGACGCGTGGCGGAAGGCGGATCGCAAGGCCACCGCCGTGATCGTGCTGGGTGCGCTGATCGGCGTCCCCGTCGGCACCTATTTCCTCAGCGTGCTCGAGCCCGTCACCACGCGCTGGATCATCTCCTGCTTCGTCGCTGCGCTGTTGCTGCTTCTGCTGTCGGGCTGGCGCTATCGCGGCAAGGACCACGCCTGGCTCTCGGTCGGCATCGGCGGCCTCTCGGGCTTCTGCAGTGGCCTGGCGCAGACCGGCGGCCCGCCGATCGTCGGCTATTGGCTCGGCCGCCCGATCGCACCGATCGTCGCGCGCGCCAATATCGTGCTGTTCTTCGGCGCGTCCGATTTCTTGTCGATGATCAGTTACGCGACGACGGGCTTGATCTCGCGCGAGTCGCTGCTGCTGTCGCTGGTCGTCGGCCCGGTCTATGCGATTGGTGTCGCGTTCGGCGCCTCGCTGTTCGGACGCGCGAGCGAGCGGGTGTTTCGCGGCATCTGCTACGCGCTGATCGCGATGGCGGTGATCGCGGGGCTGCCGGTGCTGGACAGGGTGTTGCGGTAACTCTCTCCGTCGCCCCCGCGAACGCGGGGACCCCCATACCGCGTGATCTATCGAGTAGACACAGGTCTGTACCGATAAAGGTCCTGAACGGCGAGTCTTCGCCCAACTACGCCCTGTGGTTATGGGTCCCGGATCTGCGCTTCGCTTGTCCGGGACGACAGTGGAGTTTGCTGCGGCTTAGTTGGCCTATTGGCGCGGCGCCCTACGCTTTTTCGTCGATTGCGTCGGTACGTCGGCCGGATCGTCCTTCAACGCGCCGATCTTGCGCAACGCTGCGTCCGCGGCGCGCTCGCCGCTTTCCCAGGCGCCGTCGACGGTGCCCCATAGCGTCTCATGGGTGGCCTCGCCGGCGAGAAACACATTGCCGATCGGCTCCGCCAAGACTTTTCGCGAGAGCTGACCGCCGGGGGAGGCCGCAGACATCGCGCCCATCACGAAAGGCGACGCATTCCAGCGCGTGGCTGTGGTCTTCTGCACGGCGGCCGCGGCCTCGCTGCCGAACAATTTCGTGATCCATTCCCTGGCGAAGGCCACCATCGCCTTCTCGCCCTGTTCCGAGAGATCGCGGCCGAACGCGCCGCCGACGTCGATGGAGCAGAGCGAGGAGCCGCCGATATTGGCGAACATGAGCGCCGTGCGCGCCGAATTGCTTTGCTCGATGAGGATATCGTCGCGCGACAGGCCGAGCGGATTGCCGGGCAATTGCAGCATGATGCGATCGTAGCTGCCGAGACCGAGCTTCGATGCCGCGTCTAATGTGCGCTTGGGAATGTCGGGCGTGAACTTGATCGCGCCTGATGTCAGCACATTGGTCGAGACCGTGACGATGACGGCGCGCGCGGCGATCTTGCCGGCTTGCGTCTCCACGCTGACGTCGCGGTTGCTCCAGGCGATTCGGCTTGCCGGCGTCGACAGCACCACCGGCGCCTGCTCGCCGAGCTTGGTGATCAGCGTGCCCAGGCCCTGACGGCAGGCGATCGCCGCGTTGCGGTCCTGCGCGCGTCCCTTGTCGATCGCGGACAGCTCCTTGAGGTCCTTGCCTGCAAAGCTCGCGCCCAACATGAATTCGGCTGCGCCCGCCCAGTCGCCGAGATCCTTCGGCAGCACGGACGCACAAGAGGTATCCAGCTTGCCACGCGCGGCCTCGTCGATGGCGCGGTTGGCACGAACCAGCGCCGCCAGGAACTGCTCGGTCTCGCCGGCGCGCGCGTTGC
>NZ_JALBGZ010000821.1:0-2546 GCF_023006515.1 Bradyrhizobium sp. PRIMUS42 | reverse complement strand
CGCAGCCGGGGCGGGCTCGACTTTCGCCGGCTTGGGCGGCTTGCCATACTGGCCGATCGGCCCGAACACGACGGCGACCGCAAGCACGATCGCGGCGACGATCGCGCCCAAAATGCCCCCCATCGACTCAGACGACATGAAACCCATCCCCGTTCCAGATGCGCTCCGTGATACCACGGATGCACGCGGAGCCGGAAGGGCTGCCGAAGGGGCCAATGGTGTAGCGAACGAGGCATCCCTGGGCGGCTGCCCTACTCGTCGCTCGCCATCCCCTACTTCGCCGGCGGCCTGTGCTTGACGAAGGCCGTCACGATGTCCTTCTGCGCGGACTCCACCGCCCTGTTCGCGGTCGCGAGATGGGCGCCGGCATCGATGTTCGGATATTGCGTGGTGAGATAGTCGAGCAGCGCCACCCGGTAGTATTGCCGCTCCGATGGACAGGCGCCCGCAACCGAGCGGCCAAAATCCTGTTCCGTCATTCCCTGATTGCTGTCGCGCGAATATTCCCGCGCCAGGCAATGCCAGTAATCGTCGCGGCCCTGCTGGGCGAGCTTCTGCGCGCCCTTGGCATCGTCGTCCGCCATGACTGAAGATATCATGGCAGCAGATGTCATCATGACGAGCGCTGCTCCCACCATCAGCATCCGCATCTTGTTCTCCTTTTTCGCAGATCGCGCTGCCGAGCTTAGACTCGACGCGAGAACTGGCCAATCACATCTCGTTTGACTAGGATGAAGCCCTCCCTCCCCGTCGATGCGAGATCCTCCCGTGGCCAAAGCAAAAACCGCGTCCAAAAAATCCGGCAACATCTTCATCGGCATCGGCGGCTGGACCTTCGAGCCCTGGCGCGGCGTGTTCTATCCGGAGAAACTCACACAGGCGAAGGAGCTGTCTTACGCAGCCTCGAAGCTGACCTCGATCGAGATCAACGGTACCTATTACGGCTCGCAGAAGCCGGAGAGCTTTCGCAAATGGGCGAGCGAGGTGCCCGACGGCTTCGTATTCTCGGTGAAGGGACCGCGCTTCGCCACCAACCGCCGCGTGCTCGCCGAGGCTGGCGACTCCATCAAGCGGTTCTATGATTCCGGCGTGCTGGAGCTCGGCGACCATCTCGGGCCGGTGCTCTGGCAGTTCGCCCCGACGAAAAAGTTCGACAGCGCCGATTTCGGCAAGTTCCTCGAACTGTTGCCCCGCAAGCTCGAGGGCCGCGCGCTCCGCCATGTTGTCGAGGTCCGCCACGACAGCTTCTGCGCGCCGGACTTCGTGGCGCTGATCCGCGAGTTCGAGACGCCTGTGGTGTTCGCCGAGCACGGCAAATATCCCGCCATCGCCGACGTCGCCGGCGATTTCGTCTATGCCCGGCTTCAGAAAGGCAATGACGAGATCAAGACCTGCTACCCGCCTAAGCAGTTAGACGCCTGGGCCGAGCGCTTCCAGGCCTGGGCTTTGGGCAGTGAACCGGATGACCTGCCGAAAGTTGACAAGGCCAAGCCGAAGAAGGAGCCGCGCGACGTGTTCGCCTACGTCATCCACGAGGGCAAGGTGCGCGCGCCTCACGGCGCCATGGAACTGATCGCACGGGTGAGCTGAGGTGGCTATCGTCCATGTCGCTTGCGGTCAGGAGCAACAAAGCCTCCATGCGTCATGGCCGGGCTTGTCCCGGCCATCCACGATCCGCTGCGCGGCGCGAAGAACGTGGATGTCCGGGACAAGCCCGGGCATGACGACCTCCCGTGTGATGGCCTGAGGTGCCCCCATGGCAAAAGCGAAGAAGCTGTTCACGATCGGCTATGAGCAGACGCCGCCACACGCGGTGCTCGACGAGCTGGAACAGGCCGGCGTCAAGCTCGTGGTCGATGTGCGCGCGGTGACGTCGTCGCGCCGCCCGGGCTTTTCCAAGAAGCAGCTGTCCGCCGGACTCGACGAGCGCGGCATCGCTTATGTCCATCTCGCCGCGCTCGGCACGCCGAAGGAAGGCCGCCTCGCCGCACGCAGCGGCCAGTACCACGTGCTTGAGAAGATTTTTTCAAAGCACCTGAAGGCGCCCGAGACCAGGGAAGCGATGGACGAGCTCTCGGCGCTGGTGAAGAAGGCCGGCCCCGTCTGCCTGCTCTGCTACGAGCGCGACCACACCCATTGCCACCGCCAGATGATCGCGGAGATCATCGAGGAGCGCGATGGCGTGGCGGTGAAGAATTTGGCGGGACGGCAGGTCTGATCGGCCTCTCCGTCATGGCCGGCTTGTCCCGGCCATCCACGCTCTTCCTTCGCGTGGCCAAGACGTGGATGCCCGGGTCAAGCCCGGGCATGACGACCCGAGAGAGCTCCTACCCCTCCCCCGCAAGCCGGAACGTTCCTTCCATCATCTGCACGCAGCTGCCGCCGACATGAGCGGAGACGATCTTGCCGTCCTGCTTGCGCACGCGCGTCAGCAGGATGCTCGGCCGGCCCATGTCAAAACCCTGGCCGACGGTGAGCTTGAGCTCGCCGTCACGCGCGGGATCGAGATCGGCGAACAGCGCGGCCGCGGCGACCGTCGCGCTGCC
>NZ_JALBGZ010000820.1:0-2547 GCF_023006515.1 Bradyrhizobium sp. PRIMUS42 | reverse complement strand
CGGGCGCCACGGCCGAGCGTTGCGCCCAGAGTGATCCACGCAGCGCCCGCCGTGAGAATCTGCAGCGCGATCACGCCGAACCAGGGCAACAGCTCGAGCGGCCCGGCCTCGAGCGGCAGGAGCAGGAAGGCAAACACGAGCGCTTTCGGGTTCAGCAGCGTGGCAAGCAGCACCTGGCCGAACCTCACCGGCGCACCGTCGCGCCGCTCGCGTGTGTTGACGCGCCAGAGCATGAAGGCGAGACACAGGATGTAGACGGTGACCGCGACGCGAAGCGCGAGCGCCGCGATTGGGATGTCGCTGACGATGGGGCCGAGCGCGAGCCGCAGCAGCGCAATGGCCAGCAGATAGCCGCACAGCTCCGCTGCAAGCAGGTGAAGCGAGCGCGCAATGCCGATCCCCGCGCCCGATGTCGCGAGCAAGGTGTTGGTCGGGCCGGGCATTGCCAGCAGGACATAAGTGGCAGTGAAGAAGGTCAGGAAGGTCATGCGCCTGAGCTAGCAGGCCCCGGGCCAGGTTGATTTGATCTTCATCATCGAATCCGGTCCGCAAAGGCCGGAATCGGCGCGTCTGGTCCGAACCCGACCGTCCTCATGGTCGCCGATTTGCGAAAAATTTGCATCCATGCGAGGTCTGGCCTTACGTAACGGCAGCTGCCGGGATGCCTCGGCAGATACTTCAGATGCCGGTTCCGGGCAGCAGGTTCCAGATGCCGGCGATGCCGGATGATGGGCGAAAGAACAAGTCATCGAAGATGGATCAGTCGACGTTGCAGGTCGTTCGCGCGGTGGAGGCCGGCGCGACAACCATGAAGGGTGTGATCGACGCGACCGGATTGTCCCGTCTCAAGGTCGAGCGCGCGTTGAACACGCTGGAGAAGCAGAAGCTGCTGGTTCGCGACGGCCAAGGCTTCAAGGCAAGCCAAGCCTTCAAGGCAGCCGGCGTGCCGAAGGCGGCGCCGCTGACCCGACAATGCGGATCGTGCAACGCCTGCTG
Organism: Bradyrhizobium sp. PRIMUS42; assembly: GCF_023006515.1. Lineage (NCBI taxonomy): Bacteria > Pseudomonadati > Pseudomonadota > Alphaproteobacteria > Hyphomicrobiales > Nitrobacteraceae > Bradyrhizobium > Bradyrhizobium sp. PRIMUS42. The sequence continues at coordinate 1,551 of NZ_JALBGZ010000820.1, read as the reverse complement.
CGACGTTCTCGAAGTGGCCGCCGTCGACAAGCCGGTGAACCATCTTTGCAAGCACTGGGAGACCGGGACCGGCTGCACCATCTACGACCGCCGCCCCCAGATGTGCCGCTCCTTCGTCTGCGCCTGGCTGCAAGGCCATCTCGACGACGACTGGTTCCCGGCGAAGTCGGGCATCATCGTCCATTTCAGCCAGGATGCCGTGAACGTCACGGTCGACGACCATTGCCCCGATCGCTGGCGCGAGGAGCCGTATTTCAGCAAGCTCGCCGAATGGTCGCTGAATGGGATCAAGCGGATCGGAAACCGGGGCTATGCCACCCTCGTCGTCTCCGGCGCCAACCGCTTCCTGCTGCTCGGACGCACCGTCGTTCCCGAGCCGACGCTGTTCGGCACGGCCTTCGTGCCGCTCACGGCCGACACGTTCCGGTTCTGGCGGGCGACGTCGCCGGAGCATTTGCAGCGATTGCATGAGCGGATCGCCGAGATGGAGCGGATCAGGCAGGAATTCGGCTCCTGCGTCATCCCCGAGAACGAGGACGACGATCCGCAGGCCCCCTATCGGCCCGCACTTCTACGGCAATCGAATCACGCCTGAACGCCACCGTGGGCAACGCGGCATGATCAGCCCCGCGCCGCTCGACGCGACGCGACGGGATTGATAAGCCCCTGTCCGCGAATGACGGGGACTTGAGTCGGGCATGACAGTTGCGATCGAGATGGGGCAGACCACGGCGGGCGCCGCGGCCGCCATGGACCTCGAGGAACTCTTGGCGACCCGCCTCCTGGTGCAGGGCAATTCGGGCTCCGGCAAATCGCATCTGCTGCGGCGGCTGCTGGAACAGAGCGCGCCCTGGGTGCAGCAGGCCATCATCGATCCCGAAGGCGATTTCGTCACGCTGGCCGAGCGCTTCGGTCATCTCGTCATCGAGGCCGAGGATCACACCGAGCGCGGCCTTCAGGTCGCCGGCGAGCGCGCGCGGCTGCATCGCGTCTCCACCGTGCTCAATCTCGAAGGCCTCGACGCCGAGAATCAGATGCGCCGTGCGGCCGCGTTTCTTGGCGGGCTGTTCGACGTCAACCGCGACCATTGGTATCCGATGCTCGTCGTCGTCGACGAGGCGCAGCTGTTCGCGCCGGCGGTTGCGGGCGAAGTCTCGGACGAAGCGCGAAAACTCTCGCTCGGCGCGATGACCAACCTGATGTGCCGCGGCCGCAAGCGTGGTCTCGCCGGCATCATCGCGACCCAGCGCCTCGCAAAGCTCGCCAAGAACGTCGCGGCGGAAGCCTCGAACTTCCTGATGGGCCGGACCTTCCTCGACATCGACATGGCGCGCGCCGCCGATCTGCTCGGCATGGAACGGCGGCAGGCCGAAGCCTTTCGCGACCTCGAGCGCGGACAATTCATGGCGCTGGGGCCTGCGCTGTCGCGCCGTCCGCTGCGTCTAAACATCGGTCCGACCGCGACCAGCCCGCGCAATTCCACGCCGCGGCTGATGCCGCTGCCAGAGGCCGCGCTCGAAGATATGCGCGCCGTGATCCTGGCTGCGCCGC
>NZ_JALBGZ010000081.1:0-14235 GCF_023006515.1 Bradyrhizobium sp. PRIMUS42 | reverse complement strand
AGCTCGCCGGCATCGGCGTCGACTGGTACATCCGCCTCGAGCAGGGCCGCACCGTCAGCCCGTCCGTCACCACCATCGACGCGCTGGCCCGCGCACTCCGTCTCAGCAAGACCGAGCACGCGCATCTGAAGGCGCTGGCCCGCGACGGGGCAAGAAGCCCGTTCACACGCGAAATCGTGCCGCCGCCTATCCGGCGGATGATCGAGAGCCTGCCTCAGCCGGCCTATATCACCGGCCGTCGCTGGGACGTGCTGGCCTGGAACGATGCAGCCGAGGACATCTTCGCCTTCGGGCAATTGACGGAGCAGGATCGCAACACGCTGCTGCTGGTCTTGACCAACAAGCAGACGCGAAAATTCTACGGCGCGAGCTGGACCGACGTCGCCAAGAGCATGGTTGCGATGTTTCGCGCCACTCACGACGTCTGGGCCGGCGATCCCGCCTTCACCGAGCTGCTGATGCGGCTGCGCCAGGGCAGTCCGGAATTCGTCAAATGGTGGGAAGCTCACGACATCCGCAGCACCATGTCCGGCCTCAAGACCATGAACCATCCGACCAGGGGCGTGCTCCGGTTCGAGCACACCAGCTTCCAGGCCAATGACGATCCCGCGCTGAAGCTGGTGATCTATACGCCGGTGTGAGGTGTCTTACGGCGACGGCGCGGCGGCGGGCGTTGTGGCGGCGTTCGGCACCGTGGCGGGCCAAGGGCTGATCGGGCTGAGCGTCGACAAGGCGCACGATGACTTGAGCTGGGTCCATGCGGACGTGAGGCCCGTCAAGTCGATGTCGAATTTCGTCGTGTCCGTCTTGTCGTCCGGCATCGTCGTGGTTTCGCGGACATGCAGGGCGCGGGACGCTAACATCGACTTGACCGTGTCGGAGTCGATGCTTCCCCGCCAGAGCTCGTACTTGCCGGACCGCACTGGAGATCCTCCGGCCACCTTGCCCATCGCCACATCCGCGGTCATCAGGATCGTGCTTTTTCCGGCGGCCGCCTCGTCGATCTCGCCCGCGAATGTCAGCGGCACGCGCTTGCTGCTTTCGCAAGACAGCCGCCACTCCATCGTCCGGAACGAGGTGCCGTTCTCCTTCTTCATCACCGCGACCTTTTGGACGAACGGCCGCGCTTGCTTCTCCAGCCTCCACGTCGTCTCGGCCAGCGGCCGCGTGTCGATGCCGAAACGATGGAGCTCGAGCCGCGTCAGCACGTGCAGGCTTTCGAACTTGACGGTGCGGATCAGAGCATCAAGCTCGCCGCTGATTCCCATCGCCGCAATGAACGCGGCGCGGTCGCGGTCGGCGCGGGCGATCCGGCGCCGCCTTGCCTCTGCGACCACCTCCGGAGGTGGATCCCCTCGAAAGCGGAGGATCAGCCTGGAGTTATGGACTGCCAGCGCGGCATCGGGCGCAACCTCGCGCGAGGTCGCGCCGAGAAACAGATAACCGCAGGCCGAGTTGCACATCGCATGGTAGGTGGTGAGGTCGGCCTCGACCTCGCCGGTCGTGGTCTTGATCTTCAGGCAGGCGGCGTCCACCTGCGTGCCCGCGGCGCACGCCGTCGCGGTCGTTCGGCCAACCCGCGCGACCGCCTTGCGGCTGCGCAGCAGCCGGCCGATCAGATAGGACTGCTCCACGTTTCCGCCGGGCGAATGAAGGTAGATCGGTCGCTGCGTGTCCTTGACGCCGGCGAGGAAGCGGCGAACGCGGGACGCGGCGTCCTGGTCGATCTGGCCCTCAATCGCGATCCAGCGATCGCAGCCCGGCCCGCACGCGTCGGGAGCACCCTTGGCCAGATAGATCGTCAGCGTGGAGGCAAATCCGGCTTTCTCGGCCGGCGGTCCTGCTGCGTGCAACGCGCCGGGAATCGACAGGCAGGCCAGGAGAAACAGGACTCGGACGAGCATGAACTGTCAGACCACGAGGTGCATACCAACACCGACGCTATACGACGATCGGCGCCTTCACAACTTGCGGTAGCGTCTCGGGCCGCGTTTATTTTGCCGACATGGTGCGTCGGGTTCGAGCAACACGAGCATAGGCCGACGATGACCCCGACTGAAGTTCGTGATTTGAGCGCCGCTGCAGGGCAGCGTCAGTTCGCTCCCACCAGCGTCGGAAGGCGGGGAGTGGAGCAATCCGGCGCGTGGCGTGCGCCGGCGGAACCTTAACGCCTTCATGAAGTTATCGGACGCGCGGGTGCCGATTTCTCGCTGGCGTCGTCGTCGGCTCGAAGCGGACATCACGTCGCAAGCTTGCTTTGAAACGCGATTTGGTCAAACGAGCAAAGTGTCGGGGGGAGTCAGATGACAACGGCGGCCGGGGAGACCTCGACCGATCGCAATGCCGTCTTGGCCGCACTGGGCGACTACATCCGAGAGATCGCTAACCCTGACCATCTTGCTTATGCTGCGGCAGAGTTGCTTGGCCGCAGTCTGAAGGTGAGCCGGGCAGGCTACGGCACGGTCGATACATCGGCCGAGACCATCACCATCGTTCGCGACTGGAACGCGCCGGGAATCTCCAGCCTGGCAGGGGTGCTGCGCTTCCGCGACTACGGCAGCTACATCGAAGATCTGAAGCGCGGCGAGACCGTCGTCTGCGCCGATGCGGAAAAAGATCCCCGTGTCGGCGACCGGGCCGGGGCTCTCGAGGCCATCTCCGCGCGCGCGCTCGTCAACATGCCGATCTCGGAGCCCGACGGGGTCGTGGCGCTGCTGTATCTCAACAACGCCGCGCCCCGCGAATGGAGCCGCGAAGAGCTGGAGCTCATCCGCGACGTTGCCGAGCGCACGCGCACCGCGGTCGAGCGTCGCCGTGCGGAGACGGCCGTGCGGGAGAACGAGGCCCGGCTGCTCTTCCTGGACGCACTGAACAAGGAGACGGCCAAGACCCGCGATGCCGATGGCGTGATGGCGGTGACGACCAGGATGCTTGGTGAGTACCTCGGCGTTGCCAATTGCGCCTATGCCGACATGGACCCGGACCAGGACGGCTTCACCATTCGCGGGGATTGGGCCGCGCCCGGCGCGATGCATATCCTTGGCCACTACAGCCTGGCTGACTTCGGCACGAAGGCGGTGCGAGAGCTCAGCGCCGGCTGGCCCCTCATCATCAACGACAATCTGAAGGAGATCGCGCCCGAGGAAGCTGCCACGTTCCAGAATATCGGGATCGGTTCGACGATTTGCATGCCTTTGGTCAAGGAAGGGCAGCTCACCGCCTTGATGGCGATCCATCACCGCGACCCGCATCGGTGGACGTCGCGCGAACTCGCCCTGCTCACCGAGGTGACTGAGCGATCTTGGGCGCATATCGAGCGCGTTCGGTCCGAACAGGCTGCCCGGGAAGCAGCCGAGCGGCTGGTGCTCGCGAACAAGGCGGCCGGCATCGGCACCTGGGACTACGATCCGGTCAACGACGTTCTGCGATGGGACAGCCGCTGCAAGGAGGTGTTCGGTCTCTCGCCGGACGCCGACGTCAGCTATGAAGGGTCTTTCCTGCAGGGCATTCATCCCGACGACAGGCAGCGTGCTGACGAAGCCGTATCAGCGGCGCTAAAATCCAATGCTCCGATGGGTTACAACATCGAATACCGAACCGTCGGGATCGAGGATGGTGTCGAGCGCTGGATTGCGGCAACTGGTGAAGCCATCTTTGCCAACGGCCAGGCCGTTCGATTCATCGGGACGGTACTGGATATCACCGCGCAAAAGAAAACCGAGCGTCACCTCAGAATACTGAACGACACAGGTGCGTCGGTCGCCCGTGAACGGGACCTTGAGAAAATCGTGCAAACCGTGACGGATGCCGGCGTCGAGCTGACGGGCGCCCAATTCGGAGCCTTCTTCTACAACGTTCTGACGGCGGACGGCGGCAGCTACATGCTCTATGCGTTGTCCGGCGTGCCGCGATCTGCTTTCGAGAACTTTCCGATGCCCCGGAACACGGCCGTGTTCGGGCCGACGTTCGAGGGCACAAGCGTAGTGAGGTCCGACGACATCCTGCAGGATCCGCGCTATGGCAAGAACGCACCGCGGAAGGGCATGCCCGAGGGCCATCTACCGGTCCGATCCTATCTGGCGGTCCCTGTGATCTCGCGGACGGGCGAGGTGCTCGGGGGGCTTTTCTTCGGTCATGCCGAGGCAGGTAAATTCCAGCGCGAGCATGAGGCCGCGTTGCTCGGAATTGCCGGCCATGCTGCCACCGCGATCGACAACGCCCGGCTTCTGACCCGGCTCGAGGCGCTCAATGCCGAGCTGGAGCAGCGTGTCGCAGATGAGATCGCCGAGCGCATGAAGGCCGAGGAGCAATTGCGGCAATCCCAGAAGATGGAAGCCGTGGGTCAGTTGACCGGAGGCATCGCCCACGACTTCAACAATATGCTGGCCGTGATTCTCGGCAGCTTGAATCTCGCCAAGCGGCGGCTCGGCAAGGGAGAGGTCAACATCGACCGCTTCATCGAGGGCGCCATCGACGGCGCAAACCGCGCGGCCACCTTGACGCAAAGGCTGCTGGCGTTCTCGCGCCAACAACCTCTGGCGCCGGAAGTCGTGGACCTCAACGGGATGGTCGGAGGGATGAGCGAGCTGCTGGAGCGATCGCTCGGCGAGCTTGTTCGCCTCGAAACGGTCCTTGCGGGCGGCCTGTGGCGCGTCAAGGCGGATCCGGCCCAGCTGGAAAGCGCTGTCATCAACCTCGCGGTCAACGCCCGCGATGCCATGCCGAAGGGCGGCCGGCTGACCATCGAGACCAGCAACGCCTCGATCGATCGGAAATTTGCCCGCGAATACGCATTGTCGCCCGGACAGTATGTTCTCATTGCCGTGACGGACAACGGCACTGGAATTCCAGCCGACGTGCTGGGAAAGGTGTTCGATCCGTTTTTCACGACCAAGGTCGTGGGCAAGGGCACCGGCCTCGGCCTCAGTCAGGTCTACGGCTTCGTGCGGCAGTCGGGCGGCCACGTCAAAATCTACTCGGAAGTCGACGTCGGCACCACGGTGAAGATCTATCTTCCACGCTTCGCCGGCGAGGAAACTGCCTCGACTTCGTCGCAAGGCGTGACGCATCCTGGTGCAAGCCTTCAGAGCGAGACCATTCTTGTCGTAGAGGACGATGAGCGGGTCCGCAGCATCTCATCCGAAAGCCTGCGCGAGCTTGGCTATAGGGTGATCGAGGTCGCGAGCGCCATGGAAGCGATCAGGACGATCGAAAATGGCTTCGTTCCGGATCTGCTGTTTACCGACGTCGTCATGCCCGAGATGACCGGCGCCGAACTTGCGGCCGAGCTGTCGAAGCTATACCCGGATCTGAAGGTGCTGTTCACCACCGGCTATACGCGCAACGCGATCGTTCACAACGGCATGCTCGATGCCGGCAAGCATCTGCTTTCCAAGCCCTTCGCGATCGAAGACCTGGCCGCCAAGGTTCGCAATCTGCTCGACGAGGGTTGAAGACGTTTCGGGCGAGGAGAACTCTGCGGTTTGCAAGCCGGCTTCGCAAGCGCTATGCCGGAGCTTTCGGAAGAGCATGGCATGACGATCTCGGATGACGACGACCTCACGCGCCTGAAAGAGATCGGGCGTATCGTCGCCAATACGCTGGAGGCGATGGGGAAAGCGCTTGAGCCGGGCATGACCACCTCCGAACTCGACCTGATCGGGCGAAAGCTCCTGGAGGGCGCCGGAGCGCGTTCGGCCCCGGAGCTCGCCTACGATTTTCCCGGGGCGACTTGCATCAGCGTGAACGAGGAGATCGCTCACGGCATCCCTGGCGAGCGGCGGATCGCGCGCGGCGACCTCGTGAACATCGACGTGTCAGCCGAGAAGAACGGCTTGTTTGCCGATACTGGCGCCTCGTTCGCCATTCCGCCCGCAACCCGCGCTGTCGAACGTCTTTGCAGGGATGGCCGGCGCGCGATGTGGACGGGCCTCCAGCAGGTTGGAGCCGGCAAACCGATTGCCGGCATCGGTCAAGCCATAGGGACGTTTGCGCGCAAGAACGGTTACAGCCTGGTCCGCAATCTCGCCAGTCATGGCGTCGGCCTGTCGCTCCACGAGGAGCCGACCGAGATCGCAACATGGCCCGACCGCTCCGAGCGCCGCCTCATGAACGAGGGCCTGGTGTTCACCGTCGAACCGTTCCTGTCTCTTGGCGCCGAGTGGGCAGAGGATGGCGATGATCCGTGGACGCTCTATAGCAGCCCCGCGGCACCGACCGTCCAGTACGAGCACACCGTGATCGCCACGCGAAACGGACCTTTGATCGTGACGCTGGCGGGTTAAGGTCATCGAGCCCGGAGTCCAATCACGATAGGCGGTCGATGATCTCGAGGAGCCGGTCGCAGGACACCTCGATCCTCCTGAGCGGAGACGTTGCGATGCCCAGCAACAGTCCTGGGCGCGCCGAAGCCTTCGACGCATACCAGAGCGACAGCGGCGTAGGCGCCAGTCCAAGCGGCGCTGCTTCCCTGGCGATGGCAAGATCGGATGCCCGGTCCGGCAATCGCAGCACCGCCGCCAATCCGGCAATCGCAAGGTTTGCGGTGCGTGGGCGAAGGTATTTCAGCAACGCATCGCCTTGCGCGGCGTAGGTGCGCTTCGTGCGTCGCAGATGCCTGAGATAATGGCCGTCGCGCATGAAGTCGGCCGTGGCGAGCTGCACCGCGGGCCCGGGTGCCGGCGCGAGGCACGCCGCAGTCTCGGCAAATCGCGACGCCAGAGCGGCGGGTGCCACGACAAAGCCGAGCCGCAAGGCAGGGGTTATGGTCTTGCTGAAGGAGCCGATGTGAATAACCCGGCCGGCGCGATCGAGCGAGGCGAGCGCCGGCGTGGCCCGGCCCTTGAGTTGAAGTTCGCTGAGATAATCATCCTCGATCACCCATGCCTTGCTTTGGGCCGCCCAGTCGAGCAGGCGCGCGCGCCGTGCCAGTGACAGTGTGGATCCGAGCGGCGCTTGCTGCCCTGGCGTCACGACAACCAGCGCCGCGTCGGGTGCATGTTGCAGGCCGTCGTCGACATCAATGCCATCATCGTCAACCGGGATCGGCACGATCGACAATCCCGCAAGCCCGAGCCCGTGCCGGGTGAAGGGAAAGCCGGGATCCTCCATCCAGACCTTCTGCTTTTGCTCGATGCCGAGGACACGGAGCGTCAGGCCGAGGCCGCCGCTGAAGCCGCTGGTGATGATGATCTGGGACGGCGTGCACTCGATCCCGCGCGCCAGCGCAAGGTAGGCCGCGATCTCATCTCGCAAGTCCGGCTCGCCGCGCGGATCGGGGTAAATGGCAGGCGCGCTCATTTCGGCACGAACCGCCCGCGCGCGCATTCGCGCGAGCAGCGTCGCAGGAAAAGTCTCCTGTGAAGGCACGCCCATCTGGAAGATCGCCGGGCCCGCCGTGAGCTCCTGGTACATTTCCATGAATGAGCCGGGGGCGGGAGCCTTGTCCCGCCGCACGGGGAAGCGCGGCCGGTCGGCGACATGCGTGCCTGTCGCGCGGGCTGCGACGATCAGTTGGGCGGATGCGAGCTTTTCATAGGCTGAGCGCACGGTGCCGCGCGCAACGCCAAGCTGAGCGGCCAAGTCCTGCCATGAAGGAAGGCGTGCGCCCGGTGCGAGCACGCCGCTTTCAATGGCGGCCCTGATCCCTTTGTGGATCTGCTCTGCCAGCGGTGTCTTCGCGGACCGATCGAGCTCCAGCCGCAGCGGTTTGGACATGGTTCTTGGTACACGATTTTCGTGGGTTCTTGGTTCTTTTTTATGAACCAGAGCGAGGGCATTTGAGGAGGGAAAGGGGGAGTGCTTGCCCCTCGATCATCAAGGAGAAAGCGGATGAGTGAACGCCTCAACTACAACCACATCGCACCGGCAGGCGTGAAGGCGCTTGGCGGCGTCTATGGCTACGTCATGCAGAGCGGGCTTCCCGCGACGCTGGTGACCCTCGCTTACTTGCGCATCTCGCAGATCAACAATTGCGCCTACTGCCTCGACATGCACACCCGCGACTTGCTCAAGAGCGGGGTGAAGGTCGAAAAGCTCGCGCTGGTCCAGGCATGGGCTGAGGCCGGCGATCTCTTCGACGAACGCGAGCGCGCGGCGCTTGCATGGGCCGAGACGGTGACCCGTGTCGCCGAGACGGGCGTGCCGGATAAGGCGTATCAGGCCGCCCGCGCGGTCTTCGGTGAGCGCGAACTTGTCGATCTCACGATCGCCATCAGCCTGATGAATGCGTACAATCGCATGTCGATCAGCTTCCGAAATACGCCGCAGGCCGCGCTCGAGAAGGCGGTCTGACGGATCGCGCGGCATCAGCCGAAACGCAAAGCAGGAGCTTGAAAATGACGAGCGTGATTTCCGGCGTCAAAATTCCCGACAGCCAACTGGCGCGCGAGGCCGCTGAATTGGTGCGCAGCTACGAAGACGACATGCTGTTCAATCATTCCGTCCGCGTCTACGTGTTCGGCGCGATGAAGGGGCTGCGTCAGAAACTGAAATTCGATTCCGAGCTGCTCTACGTCGCGGCGCTGTTCCACGATCTCGGCTTGGTCGATCACTACCACACGCAGACAAAGCGATTTGAGGTCGACGGAGCCGACGCTGCGCGTGAGTTTCTCCGGACGCGCGGTATCGCCGAGCCGCAGGCCGATCTGGTCTGGGAAGCAATCGCGCTGCACACCACGCCCGGCATTCCACAATATATGAGGCCGGAGATCGCTCTCACCAACGCAGGCGTTCTGGTGGACGTCGTCGGCGTTGGATATGACGACTACACACCGGAGCAGCGCGACCAGGTGATATCAGCGCTTCCGCGTGGCGACTTCAAGAATGAATTCCTCAAGGTGCAGACGTGTTCAGCCCTGAAGAAGCCGCAGACGACGTTCGGGACGGTCAATTTCGACTACATCGAAGATCACGATCCGAGCTTTCGCAAGCCGAACGCGTGCACGCGCATCCGCAATACTCCTTGGCAAAGCTGAGGGACGCGAAGGCAATAGTTCGGAATCATTCGGCGTCAGCTGCACCGCGTCTGGAGCGACGAGAGGGCGGCGGTTTCTTCCGCGAAAAATACGGATTCACCACGCAACTCGCCGAACGTCCGACGGCGAGATATCTGCACTGCTCGAGCGAGCCGTAGCGGCAGTCGAAATAGCCGACGGCGCCGTAGATCTGCATGCACACGGGATAGCTCGGATCATAGGTCTGCGCGCGTGCAGATCCGCCCGCGAGGAGCAGACCGGTCACGACGAGTGCGAGGCGAGGGCGGTGCATCTCAGCGCGGCAGGTAGTAGCCGGGCGAATAACCCGGCATCTGCCCGCGCGGACGATTCTGGTAGGCGTAGGGGTCGTCGCTCTGTCCGGCGAAGAAGGGATTCGCGATGCAGGTCAGGGCGCGTCCCGATGCGCTTGCCTGACACTGCGCGTAGGTGTCGAACCTGCAATTGCTCAGACCCGGCCATTCATCGCCGGTGAGGCAGAACGGATGGTGCGTGCCGAACGCGCGCGCCGGTGTGCTTGCGCTCGACGCGAGTGCAAATGTGGCGAGTGCGAGCGAAAATGTGGCGACAATGGGGAGGGCAACTCGTCTAGGCATCTTCAATTCTCCATCACGCGAACGTGCGAGCGACGTTGTTACGCGTGCATGCAATTTATCTCGTGTCGCCGACATTGGAACTACAGAAAATACTTGTTTCAAAGGGTTTCCAGCTCGCGCTGATAAATCTTCATTCATGAAGCGCGGGCCTTTGGTGCGAACTGTGGCGTCGAGGTTACAGCAATTCCGTTGTTCGCTGTTATGACCACTGCGCGGCCAGGGGGCCTAACGACGAAACTGGAACGGGACTCAAATGAAGAAGAATTTGTTGCTTGCTGCTGTGAGCCTTGTCGCGCTGAGCGCGACTGCGCCGGCGCTGGCTGCTGATCTCGCGGCACGGCCCTACACCAAGGCGCCAGCGATGGTCGCCGCGATCTACGACTGGAGCGGCTTCTACATCGGCATCAACGGCGGCGGCGGTTCGGCCGACACGTCGTGGAACCTCGTCGGCTTCGGTGCCGAAGGCTCCCACAACTCCACCGGCGGCACGGTCGGTGGTCAGGTCGGTTACCGCTTGCAGTCCGGCCAGTTCGTGTTCGGCGTCGAAGGCCAGGGCAACTGGGCCGACTTCTCGGGCGACAACATCAGCGGCATCACCGGCTTCCGGAACCGCACGCGCGTCGACTCGTTCGGTCTGATCACCGGCCAGGTCGGCTATGCCTGGAACAACGTCCTGCTCTACGCGAAGGGCGGTGCGGCCGTCGTCAGCAACAAGTACGACGTCTACAGCACTGTCACGGGTGCGAACCTCGACCGGACCGACGAGACCCGCTGGGGTGCGACGGTTGGCGCGGGCCTGGAATTTGGTTTTGCTCCGAACTGGACGGTCGGCGTCGAGTACAACCACATCTTCCTCGGCGACCACGACGTCACCTTTGCCAGTGGCGCTGTCGAGCGCGTCAAGCAGGACGTCGACATGGGCCTCGTCCGCCTGAACTACAAGTTCGGCGGCCCGATCCTCGGCCGTTACTGATATCAATCGCTCTCTTCGAGCGTTTGTCGAAGCCCCGGCCTTGCGCCGGGGCTTTTTTTATTGTGCGGATTCAACGAGTTAACCATTCGATTGCGGGATGGTTGAGGTGACTTGACTCCCGAGAACGAAATGAGAACAATGTTCTTCATACGTTCTAGCAAGGGAGCGAGATCATGTTCAAGATTTTCGTGGAAGAAGCGGCAGCCCTGGCGTCCATCACGCTGTTCGTAGGGATGATCGCGATCTGGGCCCAAGTCATACCGCAACTCTGATTCCACAGCTGCAGGGCGCCGGCTTGTAAACCCGTGTTCCCCCTTACTGGTAGCCCTTGGGGAAAAGCGGGACGACGCGGCGAATCGGCCGCTCCGGCGTGGACTCTGGAGCAGTGACACCTCACCATTGTGAGGCGAGTCGGCCGGGCGAGGGCATGATGCCTTGAAGAGCCGGCGACCGCTTCATCTCATCTGCAAGAGGCCGTCACGCGACCATGCCGAGCGCCGGATTTGTTCACCTTCACGTTCACTCGGCCTATTCGCTGCTCAAGGGCTCGATCAAGATCGCCAAGCTCGCCGAGCTTGCCAAGAAGGATCACCAGCCGGCCCTGGCTCTGACCGACACCGACAATCTGTTCGGTGCGCTGGAGTTCTCCGACAAGATGGCGGGCTCCGGCATCCAGCCGATCGTCGGCTGTGAGCTGGCGATCGATTTCGGTGACCAGGATCCGAACGCGCGCAACGCGATGGGGCCCTCGCGCGTGGTGCTGCTGGCGGCGCAGGAGCGCGGCTATCGCAGCCTGATGCGGCTGAACTCGCGGGCGTTCCTCGAATCGCCGGACAGTCATGCTCCGTTCGTCAAGCTCGACTGGTTCGACGGCGAGACCGAAGGACTGATCGCGCTGACGGGCGGACCGGACGGGCCGATCTCGCTGGCGCTTGCCGGCGGTCATGCCGAGCTCGCCGCGCTGCGCTGCGAGCGTCTGGCCGGCCTGTTCGGCGACCGCCTCTACATCGAATTGCAGCGCCACAACACCGACAAGGAACGGCGTGTCGAAAGCGGCCTGATCGACATGGCCTACGCCAAGGGATTGCCGCTGGTTGCGACCAACGAGCCGTATTTCGCCTCGACCGACGATTACGAAGCGCATGATGCACTGCTCTGCATCGCAGGCGGGCGGCTGATCGCGGAGACCGAGCGCGAGCAGCTCACGCCCGATCATCGCTTCAAGACCCGCGCCGAGATGGCGGTGCTGTTCGCCGACATTCCGGAGGCGCTTGCCTCGACGGTGGAGATCGCCGAGCGCTGCTCGTTCCGGCCGATGACGCGCAAGCCGATCCTGCCGTTCTTCACCGTCGGCGCCGCGCAGAGCTCGGACGCCGCGGCGGTCGAGTCGGCGGAATTGAAGCGCCAGGCGGAGGTGGGGCTTGCCAACCGTCTCAGCGTCCACGGCCTGTCGCAGGGCACCACGGAAGAGGACTACAACAAGCGCCTGGCGTTCGAGCTCGACGTCATCATGCGCATGAAATACGCGGGCTACTTCCTGATCGTGTCCGACTTCATCAAATGGGCGAAGGGCCAAGGGATTCCGGTGGGGCCGGGCCGCGGCTCCGGCGCAGGCTCGCTGGTCGCCTGGGCGCTGACCATCACCGACCTCGATCCGATCAAGTTCGGCCTGCTGTTCGAGCGCTTCCTCAATCCCGAACGCGTCTCGATGCCGGACTTCGACATCGACTTCTGCCAGGATCGCCGCGGCGAGGTGATCAGTTACGTGCAGCAGCGCTACGGCCGCGACCAGGTCGCGCAGATCATCACCTTCGGTACGCTGCAGGCGCGCGGCGTGCTGCGCGACGTCGGCCGCGTCCTGCAGATGCCTTACGGGCAGGTCGACAAACTCACAAAACTCGTGCCGCAAAATCCGGCCGCGCCGGTGACGCTCGCCGCCGCGATCGAGAGCGAGCCAAAGCTCCAGGCGTTCCGCGACGAAGACCCGGTGGTGGCGCGCGCCTTCGACATCGCCCAGCGCCTGGAAGGCCTGACGCGCCACGCCTCGACGCATGCTGCCGGCATCGTCATCGGCGATCGGCCCCTGAGCGAGCTCGTGCCGCTCTACCGCGATCCCAAATCCGACATGCCGGTGACCCAGTTCAACATGAAATGGGTCGAGCCGGCCGGCCTCGTCAAGTTCGACTTCCTCGGCCTGAAGACGCTCACCGTGCTCGACGTCGCGTGCAAGCTGCTCAAGCCGCGCAACATCGACGTCGATCTTGCGACGCTGCCGATCGACGATGCCGAGAGCTACCAGATGCTGGCGCGCGGCGAGGTGGTCGGCGTGTTCCAGGTTGAAAGCCAGGGCATGCGGCGCGCGCTGGTCGACATGCGCCCGGACCGTTTCGAGGACATCATCGCGCTGGTCGCGCTGTATCGCCCGGGTCCGATGGCGAACATCCCGACCTATTGCGCGCGCAAGCATGGCGACGAGGAGCCGGAATATCTGCACCCCGTGCTGGAGCCGATCCTGAAGGAGACCTTCGGCGTTATCATCTACCAGGAACAGGTGATGCAGATCGCGCAGGTGATGTCGGGCTATTCGCTCGGCGACGCCGACCTCTTGCGCCGCGCCATGGGCAAGAAGATCCGCGCCGAGATGGACAAGCAGCGCGACATCTTCGTCGCGGGCGCGGTGAAGAACGGCGTGCCGAAGGGACAGGCCGAGACCATCTTCGAGTTGCTCGCCAAGTTCGCCGACTACGGCTTCAACAAGAGCCATGCGGCGGCCTACGCGCTGGTGTCCTACCACACCGCCTACATGAAGGCGCATTATCCGGTGGAGTTCATCGCGGCGTCGATGACGCTCGATCTCAACAATACCGACAAGCTCTCCGAATTCCGCTCGGAGGCGCAGCGCCTCGGCATCAAGGTCGAGCCGCCGAACGTCAACCGCTCCGGCGCGACCTTCGAGGTCGGCGAGAAGACGATCTATTACGCGCTCGCAGCGCTCAAGGGCGTCGGCATCCAGGCGATCGAGCAGATCATCGAGGAACGCACCAAGCGGGGATTGTTCACCTCGCTCGCCGACTTTGCCGCGCGGGTCAATCCGCGCGCGATCAACAAGCGCATCATCGAAAGTCTCGCCGCCGCCGGCGCCTTCGACACGCTGGAGCCGAACCGCGCCCGCGTCTTCGCCGGCGCGGACTCGATCCTCGCCGCGTGCCAGCGCGCGCACCAGGCCGAGACCATCGGCCAGAACGACATGTTCGGGATGTCGGCGGATGCACCGACCATCATGCTGCCGCAGATCGAGCCGTGGCTGCCGGCCGAAAAGCTGCGCCGCGAATATGATGCGATCGGATTCTTCCTGTCGGGACATCCGCTCGACGATTACGCCACAGTGCTGAAGCGACTGCGGGTGCAGAGCTGGGCCGAATTCTCGCGCGCGGTGAAAACCGGTGCCACCGCCGGCAAGGTCGCGGCCACCGTGGTCTCGCGCATGGAACGGCGCACCAAGACCGGCAACAAGATGGGCATCATGGGCCTGTCTGATCCGACCGGCCATTTCGAGGCGGTGCTGTTCTCCGAGGGCCTCGCGCAATATCGCGACGTGCTGGAGCCGGGCGCCGCTGTGCTGCTGCAGCTCGGGGCCGAGCTCCAGGGCGAGGACGTCCGCGCCCGCGTGTTG
>NZ_JALBGZ010000819.1:0-2555 GCF_023006515.1 Bradyrhizobium sp. PRIMUS42 | reverse complement strand
CGTCGACCTGCCGCCGGCGCGTGCTCTGGACCAGACGCTGCACGCCATCGATGCGCGCTACGGATCGCGCACCGCCGACTTCGTCGCGATGCAACTCGAATATCCGAGATAACGGCAGAGCGCCGTTACGGCATCGCCAGATGCCAGGCGCCGTTCAAGAAGCCGTCGCCGGTGACATCGCCGGGCTTCTGGTCCTTGGCGAAGGTGTAGAGCGGCTTGCCCTTGTAGGCCCACTGCTTCGAGCCGTCGTCGCGCGTGATGACAGTATAGCCGTCGCCGGCCGCATCACTCGCTTCGGCCTTCAGCACCGGCCAGTTGGTCGCGCATGGACCGTTGCAGGCCGACTTGCCGTCAGCATCCTTGTCGAAGGTGTAGAGCGTCATGCCTTTGGCGTCGGTGAGCACGTTGCCCTTGTCGGTCTTGCCCGTCTTGGTCGGCGGTGCGGCGAAGGCGGCGGGAACGATCGCGAGCGAGATTGCGAGCGTGAGCGCGAGGCGGATCGAGGACGTCATGATATCTCCTGTCATGCAATTGGCTTGCATGGGTAGGACGCCGCGCGCGGCCTGGTATTCCTGAGACGGCGGCCAAGATATTTTTCGCTGCGCGCGCTGGCGCGGCGGAATAAACTGGACCGACCGAGACGGAACGACGGAAAGACATGAGCAAGCCGCATTGGCGTCCCGCACACGCATCCGACCTGCCCGCGATCAGCGCCATCGCGGCGCGGATACATCCTGATCTTCCTGAAAGGCTCGAGGTGTTCGCCGAGAAGATGCGGCTCTATCCCGATGGCTGCCGCGCGCTTGTCGCCGACGATGCGATCGCCGGCTACGGGTTTTCGCATCCCTGGAAGCAGCACCGGATTCCGCCGCTCGACGCTTTCATCGCACGATTGCCTGACGATGCGGATTGTCTCTACGTCCACGACGTCGCCGTGTTGCCGGATTTTCGCGGCGGCGTTCTGCGCGCTTACATCGCCGATATCGAGCAGCTGGCGCGCGCGTCAGGCACCCCAACGCTCGCGCTGGTCTCGGTCTACGCGACGCGGCCGTTGTGGGAGCGCCTCGGCTTTCGGCCCGTCACGACGGACGCGGACCTGCGCGCGAAGCTCGCCTCCTATGGCGACGGCGCGACATACATGCTGCGCGACCTTACCGCGGCGTAACGTCCCTCCCCGGCCGGCCGGCTCACGCCGGCGTGAAGCGGCGCCCTCGAACCGGGTCAGGTCAGGCTCCGTCGAAAGTGTGTGCGAGCCGTTCCGGTCTCGCCAAACCGAGGCTGGAGAATATCCATGAAGCTCACATTGTCGAAAGCTGCTTTGATCGCATGCATTGCGACGAGCGCGTTCGCCGCGACCAGCGCCAACGCGGCGCAGCACCGAACCGATGGCTGCCAGTTCGCCTTCTTCGAAAGCTGTGGCATCGTCGCGGAGTCGTCGACCCCGGGCCGCGCACGCCGCCCCGTCGCTCGCCTCACCAACGATACCTCGCCGACCTACATGAAGCAGACCGATCCCCGCTACAACTCGTCCATGCGTGATGCCGGCGGCGGTGGCGGTGGTGGCGGCGGAGGAGGTGGTGGTGGTGGTGGCGGTGGCCGCTGAACTCACACCTGACCTTTCAGATGATGCCGCCGGTGCAATCCGGCGGCATCATTGCCCGTCCTGAACGGCGGCCGCTCAGCCGCGATGCTTTTTCTTCTTCGTCTTCTTTCCCGGCGCGCCCTTCACCGGCCACGGGGTGACCGAGGGCTCCGCGCGGGCCTGCTTGTCGCGATGCTTCTTTTTCTTTCCAAAGGAAGGAGCCTCGTCGAATCTCGGTCCGCGCTCGCCGGGTGGCTTGCCGCGTGGCTTGAATTCACGCGCCTCGCGCGGACGCTCGTCGCGGCGTTCGCGATGATCGCCATCGTCCCTCTCGCGCCGGGGGGCATGGGACTGCGGTTCCGAACGTTCCTGGCGCTGCGGCGCGTCCGCCATCGGCTCGATCCGAATGCTGTCTTCCTTGTCCGGACGCTTGACCTTTGCGGCGAAGGACTCCGCGACCCGCTCGGAGATCTCGAACTCGGTCGTGGTATCCATGATCTTGATGGCGCCGATGTCGCGCTTGTCGATGCCGCCGCGGCGGCAGATCATCGGCAGCAGCCAGCGCGCCTCGGCATTCTTGCGCCGCCCGATCGCGGCGCGAAACCAGACGCTGGTCTCCGACATGACGTGCTTCGACGATGCTTTGCCCGATTTCGATCGAGGCCTCGCGGCGCGATCATCGCCGCCTTCGCCTTGAAATCTGTCGCGCCCGCGATCCTCGCGCGGCTTGCCGCTGCGCTCGCCGGGATCGATGATGTCTTCGGGCGACGGCAGCCGCGCACGGTAAAGCCGCGCCAGTGCCGCGGCGATATCCTCGGCCGACCGCTCGGCCAACAGCGCCTGGGCCAGCGCTAGATCGTCCGCCGTCGTCTCCTCGGTGAACAACACGTCCTTCATGCGATCGTGATCGAGCTTGCGGATTTCGTCCGCCTGCGGCGCGATTCCCCAGGCCGCGTCAACCCCTGCGAGATTG
>NZ_JALBGZ010000818.1:0-2562 GCF_023006515.1 Bradyrhizobium sp. PRIMUS42 | reverse complement strand
CACCCGGGCGCGGATGAAGCCGCGGCGGGAGACCACCTTCACTTCATCCCCGCGCCGGAGCTTGGCTTCCGACGCGTCGTCAGGATGCATGAAGCAGACGGCTTCGGGGAAGGCCTTGAAGAGCTCGGGCACGCGGCGCGTCATGGTGCCGGAGTGCCAGTGCTCCAGCACGCGGCCGGTCGAGAGCCAGTACGGATAGTCGTTGTCGGGCGATTCCGCCGCCGGCTCGAACGGCAGCGCAAAGATACGCGCCTTGCCGTCGGGGTAGCCGTAGAACTGCACCTCGGCGCCCTGCTTGACGTAGGGGTCGCTGCCCTCGCGGAAGCGCCACTTCGTCTCCTGGCCGTTGACCACCGGCCAGCGCAGGCCGCGCTCGCGGTGATAAGTGTCGAACGGCGCGAGGTCGTGGCCATGACCGCGGCCGAACTGGGCATATTCCTCGAACAGGCCTTTGTGGACGTAGAAGCCGAAGGCCTTGGATTCGTCGTTGGCGTAGCCGGGCTCGATGTCGGTTACAGGGAATTTGTCGACCTGGCCGTTCTTGTAGAGCACGTCGAACAGCGTCTTGCCGCGGACGTCCGGCTTCTTGGCGATCAGCTCCTCGGGCCAGACCTCCTCGATCTTGAAGCGCTTGGAGAACTCCATGAGCTGCCAGAGATCGGACTTCGATTCGCCCGGCGCGGAGACGAGCTGATGCCAGAACTGGGTGCGCCGCTCGGCGTTGCCGTAGGCGCCTTCCTTCTCCACCCACATCGCGGTCGGCAGGATCAGGTCGGCGGCAAGCGCGGTCACCGAGGGATAGGCATCCGAGACCACGATGAAATTGTCGGGGTTGCGGAAGCCGGGATAGGTCTCTTCGTTGATGTTGGGGCCGGCCTGGAGGTTGTTGTTGACCTGCACCCAATAGGCGTTGATCAGACCGTCCTTCAGCATCCGGCTTTGCAGCACGGCGTGGGCGCCGTTTTTGTCCGGAATGGTGCCTTCGGGCAGCTGCCAGATGTGCTCGGCGTGGTCGCGATGCGCCTTGTTGGTCACGACCATGTCCGCGGGCAGGCGGTGCGAGAAGGTGCCGACCTCGCGCGCGGTGCCGCAGGCCGAGGGCTGGCCGGTCAGCGAGAACGGGCTGTTGCCGGGCGAGGAGATCTTTCCGGTGAGAAGGTGGATGTTGTAGACGAGGTTGTTGCACCAGACGCCGCGGGTGTGCTGGTTGAAGCCCATGGTCCAGAACGAGACCACCTTGGTCTTGGGATCGGCATAGAGCTCGGCGAGCGCCTCCAGCCGGTTGAGCGGCACGCCCGACATCTCGGCGGCCTTCTCCAACGTGTACTCCGAGACGAACTTGACGAACTCGTCATAGCTGATGTCGGTGGAGTCGTTGGGCTTCGACGCGCCCGTCGCCTTCTTCTGGAGCGGATGCTCCGGGCGCAGGCCGTAGCCGATATCGGTCTGGCCGCGCTTGAACACCGTATGTGCGGCGACGAAGTCCTTGTTGACCCGGCCGGTCTTGATGATGTGGTTGGCGATGGCGTTGAGGATGTAGAGGTCGGTCTGCGGCTTGAACACCATGCCGATGTCGGCGAGGTCGAACGAGCGGTGCTCGAAGGTCGAGAGCACGGCGACGCGGACATGCGGCGCCGAGAGACGGCGGTCGGCCAGACGCGTCCACAGGATCGGGTGCATCTCCGCCATGTTGGAGCCCCACAGCACGAAGGCGTCGGTCGCCTCGATGTCGTCATAGCAGCCTGACGGCTCGTCGATGCCGAAGGTCCGCATCATGCCGGCGACGGCGGACGCCATGCAGTGCCGCGCATTGGGGTCGATGTTGTTGGTGCGGAAGCCGGCCTTGAACAGTTTCGAGGCGGCATAGCCTTCCCAGATCGTCCACTGGCCGGAGCCGAACATCGCGACGCCGTTGGGCCCGCGCTTCTTGATCGCCTCCTTCCACTTCAGCTCCATGATGTCGAAGGCTTCGGTCCAGGACACCGGCGTGAACTCGCCGTTCTTGTCGTATTTGCCGTTCGTCTTGCGCAGCATCGGCTGGGTCAGGCGGTCGTGGCCGTACATGATCTTGGAGAGGAAGTAGCCCTTGACGCAGTTGAGGCCGCGATTGACCTCGGCCTTGATGTCGCCGTGGGTCGCGACGACGCGATTGTCCTTGGTCCCGACCATCACCGAGCAGCCGGTGCCGCAGAAACGGCAGGCGGCCTTGTCCCACTTCATTTCGCTGTTGTTGCGCTCGGTAACGAGATTGGCGGCGAGCGCCGGAGCCGGCATGCCAGCGGCGGCGGCCGCGATCGCGGCGGCCTCGAGCTTCAGCATCTGGCGGCGGTCGAGCTTGGGCGATATCATGATGGCTCTTCCTGACTCAGGCGGTTTCAATGGCGTGGAAGACCAGTGCGGCGGAATAGACGTGTTGCAGCGACTGGATGGTGTTGAGCATGGTGCCGAGGCTGCCGGCATCGGGCGCTTCGGTCACGACGACAAGCTTGCCGCGCGGATCGCGGCCGTGGATCTCGCAGCCCGGCAGCGCGGTGATCTCGGCTTCGAGCTCGGCGAGATGCT
>NZ_JALBGZ010000817.1:0-2564 GCF_023006515.1 Bradyrhizobium sp. PRIMUS42 | reverse complement strand
AGGTGCCGCCGGGGGCCGCTTGGCCGGGGCCTGAGCGTTTGCGGCGCCCAAGCCCATGACCAGGCACGCGGCAACGGCCAGCCCGGTCAGCAAGCCGCGGGCAGAATTAGACGATTTCGCCTGGTGCGATGGAGCCATCGGCCGGAAATGAACGAATTTCATTGGGATCGGAGGGCGTTATAGACCATCCCGCCGGGAACGCGAGTGCGGAATGTGGCCATGGCGAAGGTGCCCTCCCTCCCCGCTTGCGGGGGAGGGCCGGGGAGAGGGTGTCTCGACAAAGGGAGAGTCCCCCAAAGGAAAGAGCCCTCACCCGGCGCTTCGCGCCGACCTCTTCCGCATGCGGGAGAGGTTCATCGAGATCGCCGCCCGATCATTCTGCCAAATGCCTAGAGATACTTCTTCAAATCCGCCGCCGCCTCTTCGGGCGTGCGTTTCAGGTTGAACGGCGACACGAACCTCCCATCGCGGTCCATCAGATAGATCAGCGCGGTGTGGTCCATGGTGTAGTCGCCGTCCTTGGTCGGGACCTTCTTGGCGTAGACCCGATAGGAGGTGATGACCTTGGCGGTCTCGGCGGGATCGCCGCTGAGCCCTTCGAGATGCGGATCGAAGCTCGACAGATACTCCTTCATGGTCGCCGGCGTATCCCGTTCGGGATCGACCGAGATGAAGACGGCATTGACCTTGTCGGCGTCCTTGCCCATCGCGCGCAGCACCTCCGAGATCTCGAACAGCGAGGTCGGACAGACGTCGGGGCAATGGGTGTAGCCGAAGAAGATCAGGGTCGGCTTGCCCTTCAGGTTCTTGTCGGTGACGGCCTTGCCGTTCTGGTCGGTGAGCTGGAACGGGCCGCCGATCGCTGCCGGCTGCGCCACCTTGCTGACCCCGCCCATGGCCCAGAACAGGATCAGGAGGCCGACAACAAGGCTTGCGGCGAAGGCGGTCGCGATCACCAGCGGACGGGCGGCGGAACTCATGAGCGGAAAACTTCCTGTCGCGGATCAGAAGCAGGCGGCGAAACCGGTCCTGATCATTTCGAAGAACATCTGCGTACCGTAGTGGAACCACAGCGCCAGCGCGCCGAGCACCAGCAATCCACCGATCGCCACGCCCGCCCACAGCAGCACGGATGGCGTCCGGCCGGCAGTGGGCGAATTGTCCTGTAGGCGATGTGCCGGATGCACTGGTTGAGCCATGGCAATGATGGGGGCAAAAGCCCGGGTTCCCAACCTTCAGATAGGCTTCGGCCCGCCTGCGGGCAAGGCGCCGCCGGCGGGCCAGAACGATCCTGTCAGGCCGAGAATGTCAGTGCAGGAGCTGGCCCCGGGCGGATTCGATCTGGTCCGCTTGCGGGAGAGGCCGGCGCGACGGCTTGATCGCCGAGGCTTGGGCATCCAGGTAGCAGGGCTTGTACATGGCCTGGAGCTGCTTGCCCTTAAGGAACAGCATGTGCGGGGTGAGACCGCCGCGCTGGTTGATCCAGCGCCTCACCTGCGAGGGATACATCGCATAAAGCATCTGGGTCGCTTCAGCATTGGTGACGGCACGGCCGTTGGACCCGAAATCCCAGGCCGCGTGGAAGCCAAGCGTCGCGCTCGAGGTCACGCAGATTCGGTCATGCGGGATGGCGCCGAGGACGATCGTACAGGCGGAGGCGCAGAGGCCGTCGATGATGACGGTTTCGCCTGATTGACGCAGGTCCTGATACTTGTCGACGTAGGTTCCAATCCGGCCGCCGCGGTCATCCGCGATCCGAACCACCGCGTGAGAAGCCCCCATGCCAGCGATCAACAGAACCGCCGCAAGCAACCCCGTCAGAAACTTCATTGGCCCCCGCCCCGGTCGAATTCGAATCTGCGTGTCAGGTGGTGATGCACGGCTAGCGTCTGTCGTAACCGAGGTTTTGTCTAGGCAGGCCGGCTCGCTCAAAACAAATTCAAATCCAGTGTTGCGTCCGCGCTGCACTCGGCAGGTCTCTATCCCAAAGTGGAACAAGTTAACGATGTCTTGCGCGCCACACACTTGATCTCAGTTACGACCGCTGGCTTCAATCCGGGCAATTACAGGGGGGAACTCATGGAGGGGGAAATGCATGGCTGAGAAAACAGACGTCGTCGTCGTCGGCGCGGGGCTGTCGGGTCTTGTGGCCGCCACCGAGATTGCCGACTCAGGCAAGCGCGTGATCGTGGTCGACCAGGAAGGCGAGCAGTCGCTCGGCGGTCAGGCGTTCTGGTCGTTCGGCGGATTGTTCCTGGTCGATTCGCCGGAGCAGCGCCGGCTCGGCATCAAGGATTCCTTCGACCTGGCCATGCAGGATTGGATCGGTGCCGCGGGCTTCGACCGCGACGAGGATTTCTGGCCGCGGCAATGGGCCGAGGCCTATGTGGCGTTCGCCGCCGGCGAGAAGCGCACATGGCTGCGGGCCATGGGCCATCGCATCTTTCCCGTGGTCGGCTGGGCCGAGCGTGGCGGTTACGACGCGATGGGCCACGGCAATTCCGTGCCGCGCTTTCACGTCACCTGGGGTACCGGCCCCGGCATCGTCGAGCCGTTCGAGCGCC
>NZ_JALBGZ010000816.1:0-2568 GCF_023006515.1 Bradyrhizobium sp. PRIMUS42 | reverse complement strand
AACCGCGTCGGCGGCCAGCTTGCGGGCCTCATCGTCGGAGCGCGCGCGCACATAGGCGCCGACCACGACGTTGTCGAGGATCGACATGCGCAGGAACGGTCGCATCACCTGGAAGGTGCGGCCGATGCCGGCCTCGCAGATCACGTGCGGCCGCTGGCCGGACATGTTGCGGCCGTCGATCAGGACCTCGCCCTGGCTCGGCTTCAGGAAGCCGTTGAGGAGGTTGAACAGCGTGGTCTTGCCGGCACCGTTGGGTCCGATGATGCCGAGGATCTCGTTCTTGTGCAGCTTGAAGCTGACGTCCTGCACCGCCTTGAGGCCACCGAAGGAACGCGAGAGGTTGCGCACTTCGAGCACGACCTCACCGGTGGCTGCGCGTTGCCGCGCGGTGGGCTTCAGGGCCGTCACGTTGGCAACCGCCGGTTCCGGAGTTTCGCCGGCGGCTGGTTTGGAAACACTTCGCTTGCGCAGGAGATCGCGCAGCTTCCAGAACAGTCCTTCCGGAGCCAGCAGGATGACACAGACGATGGCGATGCCGAAGATCACGCCCTGAATGCCGGGGATACGCGCACCGGCCTCCGCGTGCAGGATCTCGGCGAGGGGGATCAGGATCACCGAGCCGATCACCGGACCCCAGACCGTGCCGACGCCGCCGAACATCGCAACCGTCAGCGCCTGCGCCGAGACCAGCATGCCGAATACCGATTGCGGCGTCACGACCAGCAGCACCTGCGCGTAGAAGCCGCCGATGGCGGCGGCAATCGCCCCGCTCAGCGTGATCGCGCGCAGCTTCCAGGCCAGCGTGTTGATGCCGGCTGCCTCGGCCGCGGCCTCGTTCTGCTTGATCGCGAGCAGCGCCATGCCGAAGCGGGATCGCTCGATCCATTGGGTCAGCACGATGGTGGCGAGCATGATCGCCAGTCCGAGCAGGGTGTAGAGGTGCGGATCGGCAAACTGCATATAGGCAATCGGCGCATCGCGCTTGATCGGAAGCGTCACCTCCTGGAAGCCGAGCCACTCGAACACGTAGAGGATGGCGAGCGGGTAGGCGAGCATCGCCAGCGCGAAGTAGTGGCCCTGGAGGCGGAAGGTCGGAAAGCCGATCAAGAGCCCGGCGATGCCGCCGAGCATGGCGGCGACCGGGATCAGCAGCCAGGGCGAGATGTCGAAATAGATCTGGCCGAGCGCGGTCGCGTAAGCACCGATCCCGAAGAAGGCGGCGTGCCCGAACGAGATCAGGCCGGTGTAGCCGCTGAGCAGGTTCCACGACAGCCCGAACACCGCCCACACCGGCACCAGCGTCAGGATGAGCTGGTAGTAGGAGTTGGTGACGCCGAGCGAGATCCCGGCATAGGCGAGCGTGAAGAGCAGGGGAGGCAGAAAG
This sequence comes from Bradyrhizobium sp. PRIMUS42, assembly GCF_023006515.1. Taxonomy (NCBI): domain Bacteria; kingdom Pseudomonadati; phylum Pseudomonadota; class Alphaproteobacteria; order Hyphomicrobiales; family Nitrobacteraceae; genus Bradyrhizobium; species Bradyrhizobium sp. PRIMUS42. Next base: position 1,184 of record NZ_JALBGZ010000816.1, on the reverse strand, counting down.
GAGCGCATCCGGAGCATGGTCACGTCCTCTCGACCATGCGCCCGAAGAAGCCTTGCGGGCGGAAGAAGATGATGAGGAGGAAGACGGCGAAGATCGCGGCGTTCTGCAACTGCGTGGGCAGGATCAGCGTCGACATCTGCTGCACGAGGCCGATCGTCATGCCGCCCCAGAACGCGCCGATGATGCTGCCCATGCCGCCGAGCACGACGCCGGCATACATGACGATGACATATTCGAGGCCGACGAACGGGTGGAACGGATAGTTGGTGGCGAGCAGGCCGCCGGCGATCGCGGTGATGCCGCAGCCGAGCGCGAAGGCGGTGCGGTGGGCGCGGTCGACGTCGATGCCCATATAGGTCGCGGCGGTCGGATTGTCCGCGGCGGCGCGGAGCGACTTGCCGATCCGGGTCCGCGTGATCAGCAGCGAAAGCAGGATCATGATCGCCAGCGAAACGACCATATCGATGCTGCGGGCCTTGTTGAGGAAGATGCTCATGTCGAAGAGGGGGCCGAGCTCCCAGGCCGAGCTCGACAGCGGCGTGCGGATCGAGGCCAGGACCGAGCCGAACACGATGAGGCCGCCGTTCTGCAGGATCAGCGCGATGCCGAGCGTGAGGATGAGCTGGGCGTAATGGCCTTCGCCTTCGAGCGAGGCGGTGCGCGTCCCGGATACGTGCGAGATCAACGCCAGATGCACGAAATAGCCGAACACGGCGAGCACGGGCCCGGCCAGCAGGATGGCGACGAACGGCCCCACCGTGTTGCCGAACAGCGCCTGAACGCCGGCCGCGGTGAACAGATAGAAGGCGGTGTACATGCCGAGCATCATGAAGTCGCCATGGGCGAAGTTGATGACGCGCATGACGCCGAAGATCATACCGAGCCCGACGCACATCAGGCCGTAGACCGCGCCGATCAGAAGGCCCGCGGCGAGCGCTTGAAAGAATCCTTCCATCAGCCCGGACTCCGCGTAGCTGACGATTCCAAGCTGGTCTCCAAGTCGACCATGTTTCCCCCGTACTCTCCGGCAATTCTTATGACGCCGGTCGTAAAGCCCGTTCCGTCGCGTTCAGGCGGCCACTGTGCCCCTTCCCGAAGACGGCGAAATATGAAGGGCGTGGCGCAAGCACGACCGATGCGTCAAGCTTCGAATGCTCGCGTGACGAAGGCGATCACGACGGCCA
>NZ_JALBGZ010000815.1:0-2573 GCF_023006515.1 Bradyrhizobium sp. PRIMUS42 | reverse complement strand
CCGGGGTCTGGGCCTCGGCGGCAAACGGAACGGCCAACGCCGTCGCCGTCAACAGGGCGAGAAGTCGCCCACGCGGCCGGACGGACGCGGCCAAGTAACGGAAATTCATTGCGGAAAACCCTTTCTGAACGGGAAGTGCCCGAACCGCTCCGAAGCGCCGAACCTAGCCGCCTTGGGCGCGGCTCTCTTCCCGTCAATTGAGGCAGATAAGTGACGGGCTCGGCGCTCTTGCGCGATTGCCCGCCTTCTTAACGTGGCCGACGAAAAGATCAATGCCGACAAGCGCCTTTGGCCACATCCGCAGCTGCACCCCGGTGAAATTCCCTGTGATAGGATTCAGGCCTACCGGTCCTCGAATCAACGTGTGCTGATGTTCATGTTCCAACGCCTTTTCGAGGGCCCCGGTGTCCGTCTTTGCGTCTTGGCCTCAGCCCTTGTCTTGGTGCTCGGCGGGGGACCCTCGACCGGCGCCGCACGGGGCGAGGAGGCGCATGCCATCGCCATGCACGGCAAGCCGGCGATGCCGGCCGATTTCACCCACATGCCCTACGTCAATCCCGATGCCCCTAAGGGCGGCCGGTTGACCTGGGGTGTTCTCGGAACCTTCGACAGTCTCAATCCCTTCATCGTGAGGGGACTGGCCGTGCAGCAGATGCGGGGCTACGTGGTCGAGAGCTTGCTCGCGCGCGGCAATGACGAGCCGTTCACGCTCTACGGCCTGCTCGCCAGGAGCGTCGAAACCGACGACGAGCGAAGCTTCGTCACGTTCCGCCTCGATCCCCGCGCCCGTTTCGCCGACGGCAAGCAGGTCACGGCCGAGGACGTGTTGTTCTCCTGGCAGCTGCTGCGCGACCACGGCCGGCCGAACCACCGGCAGTACTACGCCAAAGTCGCCAAGGCCGAGGCGAGCGATCCCCTCACCGTCCGCTTCGACCTTGCGGGCGCCAACGACCGCGAGTTGCCGCTGATCCTCGGCCTGATGCCGATCCTGCCCAAGCACGCAGTCGAGGTCGCGACCTTCGAGGAGACGACGCTGACGAGCCCGATCGGCTCCGGTCCCTATCGCGTCACGGCCGTGAAGCCCGGGGCCAGCGTGACGCTCATCCGCAATCCCGACTATTGGGGCCGCGACCTGCCCATCAACCGCGGGCTCTACAATTTCGACGAGATCAGGCTCGACTATTTTCGCGAGGCCAACGGCCAGTTCGAAGCCTTCAAGCGCGGCCTCTACGATTTCCGCGTCGAGCACGAGCCGCTGCGCTGGCACGACGGCTATGATTTTCCGGCCGCGAAAAGCGGCGAGGTGATCCGCGACACCGTCAAGCCGGGCGTGCCGCAGCCATCCGAGTTCCTGGTGTTCAACACGCGCCGGCCGATCTTCGCCGACATCCGCGTGCGCCAGGCGCTGACGCTGCTGTTCGATTTCGAGCTGGTCAACCGCAACTATTTCTTCGGTCTCTATTCGCGCGTTGCCGGCTATTTCGCCGGCTCCGACCTGTCGGCCTATGGCCGCCCCGCGGATGCGCGCGAGCGCGAGCTGCTCAAGCCGTTCGCGGCTCGAATTCCAGCCGACATCATGGACGGCAGCTACCGCCTTCCCATGACCGACGGCTCGGGGCGCGACCGCACCACGCTGCGCGCCGCGCTGAAACTGTTGTCGGAGGCCGGCTACGAGCTCGACGGCACCGTGCTGCGCAACCGTGCGACCAGAGCGCCCTTCACCTTCGAGATCCTGGTCACGACCCGCGACCAGGAGCGCATCGCGCTCGCCTTCCAGCGCGACCTCAAGCGCGCCGGCATCGAGCCGAGCGTGCGGTCGGTCGATCCCGTCCAGTTCGACCAGCGCCGGCTCGCTTTCGAGTTCGACATGATCCAGAACCGCTGGGATCAGTCGCTATCACCCGGCAACGAGCAATCTTTCTACTGGGGCAGCGCCGCCGCGGACAATCCGGGGACTCGCAACTACATGGGCGCCAGGGATCCTGCGGTCGATGCCATGATCGCCGCCCTGCTCGAGGCCCGTGAACATACGGACTTCGTCGCGACGGTACGGGCCCTCGATCGCGCTCTGATCGCGGGCTTCTATACAATCCCCCTGTTTAACGTATCCGAGCAATGGATCGCGCGCTGGAATCGGATAGAACGACCCAAGGCCACCTCGCTCTCAGGCTATTTGCCGGAGACCTGGTGGTCGAAGGGGCAGCCTTCCGCTCATCAAGCAAAGTGACGCCGTGAACCAGCCAGCCATATCGCCGACGCTCGACACGTTGTTCCAGCGCACGCTGATGCGGCAGCCGCACGCGACCGCGCTGCTCGATCCCCTCAACAAGGCCCGCGTGACCGGGCACCAGCCACGACGGATGACCTATGCCGAGGCGGACACGGCGATCGAGGCGCTGTCGGCCTATTTCGTCGAATCGGGTCTGCCGGCCAATTCCGTCATTGCGATCCAATTGCCTGCCACGGTCGAGTTCGTGCTCACCGTGCTCGCCGCCCATCGCGCCGGCCTCGTCGTCGCGGTGCTGCCGCTGCTGTGGCGGCATGCGGAACTGACCGCTGCGCTCAATCGAACG
>NZ_JALBGZ010000814.1:0-2586 GCF_023006515.1 Bradyrhizobium sp. PRIMUS42 | reverse complement strand
GCTCGGGCGTGACAGCGTATTCGAGGTGAGCACGACCTCGGTCAGCCGCTTGGTCTGCTCGGGCGCCGTGACGCTGGCCGCACGCTGCGGCACGCCGGCGGCGCTGCAGATTGCGTCCCAGACATTGGCGAATTGCACCCAGGGCTGCGCGAAGGGCAGCACGATGAAGCCGGCAATCGCAGTCACGATCAGGATCGCGGCGGTGATGCCGACGCCTCGCGTGAAATGCGGATTGCTGAAGGTGAAGAGGTCGCGCGCGCTCATCACTGCGCTCCCACATAGACGGCCGGCACCGACGTGCCCGAACTCAGCGCCAGGTTCAGGATCGGATAGCCGTAATTGGTGAGGGTGAGGGCGATCATCAGCGCCACCCACAATGCATGCGTATTGAGCGCGACGGGCACCGTCCTCGGTTCGTGCACGGCGAGCGCAAAGCGGTAGGGCCCGGCGTCGGCCTGAGGCGCGCGCATGCCGCGCGCCAGGATGACGATGAACATGATGCCCGACGCCAGCAGGATGAAACCGCCGATCGCCGAGAGGGTGACGGAAAGCGCCTGTGGCGCGATGCCGGGATCGCCGAAATCGAAATAGGCCATGCGGCGCGGCATGCCCAAGATGCCGACCCAGTGCCAGGGGAACGTGGTGACGATCATGCCGACGAACCACAGCCAGAGCTGGCTGCGCATCAGGCGGATATCGATCAGCTCGCGCCCGGTCAGATGCGGCCACAGATCATAGGCGATCGCAAAGTACATGATCACGATGGCGCCGCCGAAGATCAGGTGGAAATGGCCGGTGATCCACTGCGTGTTGTGGATCGACGCATCGAGCTGATAGCTCATGTTGATGAGGCCGCCGGCGCCGCCGAAGCCGAGCATGACGAAGGAGAACGCCAGCGCCAGCATCATCGGATTGTCCCAGGGCAGGGCGCCGATCCAGCCGAACATGCCGCGGCCGCCGCGCAGCCGCGCCGCGATCTCGACCGAGGCGCAGATCGTGAACACCGTCAGCAGCGTCGGCAGCGCCACCAGCGCCGTGAAGGCCGAGTGGATGAACTTGAAGCCGGCGCCGACCTGCGGATCGGCGAAGGTGTGATGCATGCCGATCGGCATCGCCACCACCAGGAACAGGATGAAGGAGATCCGCGCCATGCTGTCGGAATAGACCCGGCCGCCGATCGCGCGCGGAACGATGGTGTAATAGGCGATGTAGGTCGGCATCAGCCAGAAATAGACGATGGCGTGCAGCGTCCAGGAGAAGAAGATGCGGGCGAGCCCGGCATCGATCGTGTTCTTCAGCCCCGCCGCGACCGGGATGATCTGCAACAGCAACTCGAGCGCGGCGCCGACCGCAGTCCAGGCCCACAAATAAGAACCCGCGACATTGGCGAACATCGCGAGCGGCACGGGCGCGCCGGGATGAGCCTTTCGCCAGACCCGCAGATTGATCGACATCAGCGCGACCCAGATCCACGAGCCGACCACGACCAGGACCACGCCGAGATAGTAGAAGACGTTGCCGATCAGCGGCGGATAGAAGGTGTAGAGCACCGAGGCGCGGCCGAGCGCGATCGGGATCACCGCCATGATGCTGCCGGCGACGATCAGCCAGAATCCGGCCCAGGCCCAGCGCACGCCGACCAGGCGCTGCTGCAGCGCGGATTCGCTGATGGCATAGCCGAATCCCATCGCGACCAGCGTCGGGAACACGTAGCCCATCACCGTGCCGTGCGCGGTCAGCGAGCGGTAATAGAGCTCGGGATTGGACAGCCAGGTGCCGATTGGGCTGCGGATGAACATCTGCCAGGCGCCGAGCGTGAGCGCGATGCCGAACACGGCGAAGGCCAGCCAGAAATGGGCGAGGATGAGCTTCCTATTGACCAACACAGCTCAGCCTCCCGCCAGCCTTGGCACGACCCGCGAATTCGGTCTTGTCGATCACCTTGACCTTGCCCCACATGCCCTCGTGGCCAAAGCTGCAAAACTCCTGGCAGGGCATCAGGTAGTCGCCGGTGCGCGTAAAGCGCATGAGCTGCTCGGAAATGTAGCCGGGCACCAGCATGGTGTTGACGTTGGTGCCCTGGATCAGGATGCCATGCACGACGTCGGCGCTGGTGGCACGCAGCGTGATCGGCGTGTCCACGGGCACCACGATGCAGGCCGGCGTGAAGGAATATTGCTGCCCGATCGCGCGCACGGTCACGTTGCCGCTTGTCTCCAGTACGCTGCCGAGATTGCTCTCGACGAATTCGCCGGACAGATGCAGCCGCGAGGGATCGGTGATCTCGACGCGCGGCTGCGGCATGGTCGCGCGGTGGATGCCGGCAAAGGCCGCCAGCAGCGCCATCATCACGATGATGATCACGGCAATGGTGGCCCAGCGCCGCTCGACGCGGGCCGCGACCTCGGCGCTGCCATGGGTGTCTTCTGTGCTCATTGCAGCGATCCGCGCGGCAGGAACACGAACAGATAGAAGTAACGGCAACCTCACCAACGGCCTGACGCTGCGCCGCGAGCTCGTGAAGAACGGCGCGATGATGCAGTCGACCACCGACACCGAGGTGATCCTGCATCTGGTCGCGCGCTC
>NZ_JALBGZ010000813.1:0-2595 GCF_023006515.1 Bradyrhizobium sp. PRIMUS42 | reverse complement strand
GTTTGGCCGGGCTTGCCGGCCGGCTTGCGCCGGCGCGCCATCCGCTCGGCAAGATCCCGCGGACGATCGGCCATGCCCTGCTCTCCTCTACGCGCTACGCTCGGAGTCAATGTAGGGCGCGGGCCGGATGAAGAGGAGTCCTGTTCGAAGGGCGTCCTTGCCGCCCCCGGAACGGAGCCGCGGTCAGTTGGCAGCCGTGCCGCTCTTGCTCTTCTTCGGCGCGCTGGTTGCGGCCGATGCCTTCGGCGCCGCCGACTGTTTCGGGGGATCGGAGCGCATGCCGCCCCAGGGATCGTTGGACGCCTTGGTGTCCGGAATCTTCTTCAGCGTTTCCTTGTAGGCCTTGTCACGCTCGGCTTCGGCGGCCCTCTCCTCCGGGGTCTTGCTCGGGGCATCCTGCAGCAAATTGAGTTGGGGCATTTGCGCGTAGGCAGGTCCCGCCACCACCGCCAGCACCGCGGCCAAACGGAAAAGCTTCATCGTCCACTCCTTGATCATCCATGAGGCACGGATCGCCCGCGCCTCGTCATCCTTGTCGCCGCCGGTCGTGGCCGCCGGGGCCGTTCGGGCCCGTTAGAGCCGATCCGATCGGCACGATTTGGGGGCATGCAGCCAATCGTCCCAGATCGGACCGCATTTGGTGCAGCCGCTCAGCGCCAGGCCGAGCGCGACCATAGAGAAGACGAGGACACACCGACGCAACATCATCCACCCCTACCCAAGCCAGGCATCATATCGGCCCAAGTCAGGCATTTTCAAGCCGACGGGACCGGTGCGAGACCGGGTGACTTTGCCGCGCCGATGCGCGCACAATGGGACGAAACATCAGGCAATACAGGAGAGTGCGACAGCAATGCAAATGCAGCCAGACGCCGAATTCGGCCTCTCCGACGCCAGACGCATCCTCGGCGAGGTTTTTGCGCCCTGGATCCAGGATCTCAACCTCGCGGTCGAGCGCGTCGAGCACGCGCAGCCGGCGGATGTGCCGGACTGGCAGCCAGGCGCGCTCCTGCGCATGCCGTTTTCGGGGCGGCTGTGCCGGAACGGCGGCGTGGTCTGCGGCCAGGCCCTGATGGCGCTCGCCGACACTGCGATGGTGATCGCGATCCTCGCTGCCAATCGCGGCTATCGCCCCATGACCACGGTCGACCAGACCACGCATTTCATGCGCGCGGTGTCCTCCTCGGACGTGCTGGCGGACGCACGCGTGGTGCGGCTCGGGCGTACCATGAGCTTTGGCCGCGTCACGCTGCTCTCGGCTGCCGACAGCAAGCCGGTGGCGATGGTGTCGAGCGCGTTCGCAATGCTGCCGGGCTGAGCATCAACTCAAAAGACGAGAACCGCGCGAGCGCAAAGCGCACCGCGGCTCTCCATCGCGTTTGCATCGAAGCGAGAGGCCGAAGCGCGATTGCAGTTGCGCTTCGGTCGCACGATTCAAATCACTTGCCGAGCACTTCGTCTGCCGCGGTGACGATGCTGGCGGTCGGATTCTTTCCGCAATAGGCACCGAATTTCTTGGCGTTCTCGATGAACACGTCGGTGTCGATGATCGCGTTGTCCTCGTCGCCCTTGTACCAGCCGTCCATCCAGGTCAGCACGACCTGGATATTGTCTTCGCCGCTCTCGAGGAACTGCTTGCAGCTCATGGTCGAGAGGTCCCACTTGACGGCGTGGGCGGGCATCGACGACAGCGAGAACGCGGCGGCGAGCAGAAGCGAAAGCGTGGTCTTCATCGGAATCTCCATCGGCGCGTAACGCCATAAAAGAAGGGCTTGTGAGTAAAGTCGGCGGGAAGTGACTGGCCGCTCCAGCGTCGCAATCGAAGTCTGAAGCGCTGTGCAAGTAGCGCCAGTATTGAGGAGTGACAAGCGCGTCGGCCTCGCCTTCGTGCAATAATGCGCACGATGTGAACGAGCGTTCGCATCGCATCCACAGCACGGTTATGATTGCGTGATGCGACGACGGCGCTGCCCTGCAAGCGCGCGATCGCGGGCACCTCGTCCTCGATCCCGTGAGTGACGCCGCCTCAGATGTCACGATCAGCGGGATGCTGATTGATCACGGCCCCTCGGATCGTAGCGCCACCTCCGCGCACCCGTGCGGGCGCGCAACCCCGTTGAAGCGCCAGAGCCCGCCTACCCTATTTCGGCTTCTTGGCGGGTTCGCTGGGGCGGGCTCCGCCCCAGGGGTCGTACTTGTCCTTGGGTTCGGGGATACGCTCGAGCGCGGCCTTGTAGGCCTTCTCGTCGACCTTGGGCTTGTTGTCCGCCGGCTTGGCGGGGTCAGTGGCTGGCCGCCGGCTCTGCGCCTGCGCCGAGGCGGCCGTCAATGCCAGCACGGCGGCCGCTATGACCAAGATCCTCATTGGTGGCAATCCCCTTCGTCTGGGGTACAAACTTAGCCTGCAATTCCGGAATATGAAATGCCGCGCGTTCCAGGACTTCAGCAAATCTTGATCGCCGGGGACTTCGCCGGATCGCATTGCTACCTATCTGTTGGCCCGCAGGGGACCTTCACGGATGTTGCGGACTATTGCTCATGCGGCGCTGCTCGCCGGCGCGCTCGCGCTCGGTGCCTGCGGCGTTGCCGACAGCC
>NZ_JALBGZ010000812.1:0-2601 GCF_023006515.1 Bradyrhizobium sp. PRIMUS42 | reverse complement strand
CGACGTCGATGGTGGCCACGCGCGGCACCGCACGCAGGAACTGGCTGACATAGCCGATGGTGGAACGGCGGACGTTGAGCACCTGGCGCGGCTCGGCGGCGGCGAGATCGATCAGCCCGCCGCGATGGCGGATGCCGATGCGGCCGCTATCGCAGCGGTAGTTGCCGAAGATCATCTTCAGGATCGACGATTTGCCGGCGCCCGACGGCCCGGACAGCACGACGCACTCGCCGGGATCGACATGGAAGGTCACGCCGCTGACAACGGGCAGCTCGATGCCGCCCTGCAGGTGCATCGTAAAAGTCTTCTTGGCATCGGCGATATCGATCATGGCGGTCATTGAAATGCTCATGGCGGCAGAATCGAGGAGACGAGGAGTTGCGTATAGGGCTCGCGGGGATCGTCGAGCACCTGGTCGGTGAGACCGGTCTCGATGACCCGGCCGCCCTTCATCACCATCACGCGATGCGACAACAGGCGCGCCACCGCGAGATCGTGGGTGACGATGATGACCGCGAGATGCAGCTCGGCGACGAGGCCGCGCAGGAGGTCGAGCAGGCGGGCCTGCACGGAGACGTCGAGGCCGCCGGTCGGCTCGTCCATGAACACCAGCCGCGGCTCGGTGACGAGATTGCGGGCGATCTGGAGCCGCTGACGCATGCCGCCGGAATAGGTGCGCGGCGCATCGTCGATGCGTGCGACGTCGATCTCGACGCGCGTGAGCCAGTCCGACGCGGTGTCGCGGATGCGGCCATAGTGATTCCATCCCACAGCCATTAGCCGCTCGCCGACATTGGCGCCGGCCGAGACCGCCATGCGCAGGCCCTGGGCGGGATCCTGATGCACGAAGCCCCAGTCGGTCCGGTACAGGAAGCGCCGCTCGGCTTCGCCCAGCGAGGCAAGGTCGCGAGCGACACCATCGCGCATCCGATAGGACACATGGCCTCCGCTGGCCGCCAGCTGGCCCGACAGCAGCTGCAGCAGCGTCGACTTGCCCGAGCCGGACTCGCCGACGATCGCCAGCACCTCGCCGGGATAGAGCGAGAACGAGACGTCGCGGCAGGCGGCGATGCGGCCGAAGGATTTGCTGAGAGATCTTGCGACCAGCAGCGGCTGGTCGTTTTCAAGGGTATCGAGATCAGCCATGCGAGCCCGCCTTCTCCTTGTATGGCGCGGCGCCGAGGCTGCCGTGATGGCCGGCGGCCTGGCGGCCCTCGCAATAATCGGTGTCCGAGCAGACGAACATGCGGCCGCCCTTGTCGTCGGTGACGATCTCGTCGAGATAGGAATTCTCCGCAGCGCACAGCGCGCAGGGCGCGTTGAAGCGATAGGGCTCGAACGGGTGATCCTCGAAATCGAGCGACACCACTTGCGTATAGGGCGGGATCGCGTAGATGCGCTTCTCGCGGCCGGCGCCGAACAATTGCAGCGCCGGGCAATTGTCCATCTTGGGATTGTCGAATTTCGGCGTCGGCGACGGGTCCATCACGTAGCGCGCGTTCACCTTCACCGGATAGGCGTAGGCGGTGGCGATGTGGCCGAAGCGGGCGATGTCCTCATAGAGCTTCACATGCATCAGGCCGTATTCGGCGAGCGCGTGCATGCGCCGCGTCTCGGTCTCGCGGGGCTCGAGGAACCGCAACGGTTCCGGGATCGGCACCTGATAGACCAGCACCTGATTTTCGTGCAGCGTCGTCTCCGGGATGCGGTGACGCGTCTGGATCACGGTTGCATCATCAGTCGCCGTCGTGGTGGCGACTCCGGCGGTCTTGGCAAAGAATTTGCGGATCGAGATCGCGTTGGTGGTGTCGTCGGATCCCTGGTCGATCACCTTCAGCACGTCGGAGGGACCGAGGATCGCCGCCGTCACCTGCACGCCGCCGGTGCCCCAGCCATAGGGCATCGGCATTTCGCGGCTGGCGAATGGCACCTGATAGCCGGGAATCGCGATCGCCTTCAGGATCGCACGGCGGATCATCCGCTTGGTCTGCTCGTCGAGATAGGCAAAGTTGTAGGCGGGCGCGTTCATTCCGCGGCCTCCTTCATGGCATCGGGCGCTTGGGCCTCCGCGAACTCGTGACGCAGCTTGCGCAAAAGACCGAGCTCGGACTGGAAGTCGACATAGTGCGGCAGCTTCAGATGCTCGACGAAGCCGGTCGCCTGAACGTTGTCCGAATGCGACATCACGAATTCCTCGTCCTGCGCCGGTGCACGCACCTCCTCGCCGAGCTCGCGGGCGCGGAGCGCACGATCGACCAGCGCCATCGACATGGTCTTGCGCTCGCTCTGGCCGAAGGCGAGGCCATAGCCGCGGGTGAAGCACGGCGCTTCCGTCGCAGAGCCCTTGAACTGATTGACCATCTGGCACTCGGTGAGTTCGATCGAGCCCAACGGCACCGCGAAGCCGGCGTCTTCCGCGACGAATTCCACCTCGACCTCGCCGAAGCGAATCTCGCCGGCGAAAGGGTGGTTGCGGCCGTAGCCGCGCTGGGTGGAGTAGCCCATCGCCAGCAAGAACCCTTCGTCACCGCGCGCGAGATTCTGCAGGCGCAGGTCGCGGTCGGCCGGGAAGTTCAGCGGCTCGCGGGTGAGATCGCCGAC
>NZ_JALBGZ010000811.1:0-2604 GCF_023006515.1 Bradyrhizobium sp. PRIMUS42 | reverse complement strand
CGACCGTCGGATAGTTGATCGGCTGGATGTAGACGCCGTGCTCTTCGAGCAGGAGGTCGGACGCCTGCTTGCACTTCTCGGGATCGCCGACGTACAGCGGCACGATGGTGGCGACCTCGCCTATTTCCGTTCGGCCAAGGTGGCCCTGCGCCGGCTGCGCCGCGCCGGCATCTGCCACAATGATCTTGCCAAGGAACAGAACTGGCTGGTCGGCCGCGACGGCCGCGCCTATGTGACCGACTTCCAGCTGGCGGCGTGCTTTGCGCGGCGCGGTCGGCTCTATCGCATCCTCGCCTATGAAGACCTCCGGCATCTGCTCAAGCACAAGCGCTCCTACGCGCCGGAGGCACTGACGCCGCGCGAGCGCAAGATCCTCGCGAAGAAGTCGTTCGCGGCAAGCCTGTGGCTCGCCACCGGCAAGAAGGTCTATCGCGCCATCACCCGCGGCCTGTTCAACTTCACCGACCGCGAGGGCGGCGGCCGCAGGCTGGTCAATGATGCGCCGGTGCTGACCGAGCTGATCCGCAAGAACCCGGCCGTTCGCGACACCGCTATCGTCGCTTTTGCCGACCGCCGCTCCGGCGTCGGGCTCTATGCCTTCGTCGAGGCGGATCAAGCCACGCTCGAAGGCCAGTTGCGTAACGAGCTTACGGCCGCGAGGGGGCCCAAGCCGCCGGAACACATCCAGGTCGTGCACGCGCTGCCGCGCGATAACAGCGGCAAGCCGCGGACCGAAATCCTGCAACTGGTCGCCATGAACCAGCTCGACCTGATCGAGCCCATGATGAAGAACGACCAGGATCGCGCCTTCCTCAAGGACATCCTGGAACAACGAAAAAACCTGCGCGACCGCTTCAACTTCGAAGCGGACCTGCCGACGAGCTGACAGGCTGCCGCGCCTTGAAGCGTCCACATTGGCGATAGAGAAGCGGTCGGGCAATTTGGGCTCGGTGGGGTTATGGGCACTCGGTGGACGATGATGCGTCGTGGCGTCGGCGGAATGATCGCCGGCCTGCTGCTGCTGGCGGGCGCGCCCGCGAGGGCGGATTCTCCGTCCGAGTTGATCTCCAGCTTCCGCCTCAAACACGGTGAAGTCCGCGTCGTCCGCGATTCCACCCTCGACCGCATCGCCATGGACCAGGCCCGCGCGATGGCCGCCAAGGACGATCTCAGCCACGACGCGCTCGGCCCGTTTAACCGCCGTGTTGCGCCGGCCGGCGCCGGCCGCGCCGCCGAAAACATCGCCTACGGCTACGATAATTTCGAGAAGACCCTGGGACAGTGGATCGACTCCTCCGGGCACCGCAAGAACCTGTTGCTGCACAACGCCTCCCGTGTCGGCATCGCCAGCGCCAAGAACCCCAGCGGCAAGCGCACCTACTGGGCCATGGTGATCGCGGGCGATTACGAGCCGAAGGGCAAAGGCAAGAAGAAGGACAAGGAGCCGCTCGTTGCCGTGAAACGCGAGGCCGCGCCCGCAAGCAAGCCGAAGTCCAGCAACTGTCACATCAAGCTGCTCAGCCTCTGCATCTGAGATCTGGCAAGCCCTTGGGCCTGACGTCTTGCTCAGACCGCTCGACGCATCTAATTCGTGCATCCGGATTGCGAGAAGTGGAGGCATAAGTGATCGACATCGGTGAAATACGAGCCGACACGCCGGCGACCAGCCGGCTTGCCTATCTCCACAACGCCGGTGCGGCACTCATGCCGACCCCTGTCGTCGCGGCGCTGAAGCGGCATATCGATCTTGAAAGCGAGATCGGCGGCTATGCCGCCGCCGACCGGGAAACCGACCGGCTCGAAGCAGTCTACGGCTCTGTGGCGCGCCTGCTGAATGCTGCGCCCGACGAGATCGCGCTCGTGGAGAATGCGACGGTTGCCTGGCAGATGGCTTTCTATTCGCTTGCGTTTCGCCAGGGCGATCGCATCCTGACCGCCGAGGCGGAATATGCCGCCAATTACGTGGCGTTCCTTCAGGTCGCCAAACGTACCGGCGCGGTCATCGACGTGGTGCCAAGCGATGCCAGCGGCGAGCTCGACGTCCACGCGCTCGAACGCATGATCGATGAGCGCGTGAAGCTCATCGCTATCACCTGGGTTCCGACCAATGGCGGGCTGGTCAATCCTGCGGCGGCGATCGGCAAGGTCGCGCGGGCGCACGGCATTGCCTACCTGCTGGACGCCTGCCAGGCGGTCGGCCAGATGGCGGTCGACGTCGAGGCGATCGGTTGCGACATGCTGTCGGCGACCGGGCGAAAATTCCTGCGCGGCCCGCGCGGCACCGGCTTTCTCTACGTCCGCCGGGCGATGCTGCAGCGGCTCGAGCCGCCGATGATCGATCACTTCGCCGCGCCCTGGGTGTCGCGCGACGAGTATCGGCTGCGCGACGATGGCCGCCGCTTCGAGACCTGGGAGAACAACTACGCAGCCCGGCTTGGGCTGGGGGCGGCTGTCGACTACGCCCTCGAGATCGGCATCGCTCCGATCCAACAACGCTGCCGCATGCTTGCCGGCCGCCTTCGCAGCGGCCTCGCGGCCCTTCCCGGCATCACCATTCGCGACCTCGGACGCGCGCCGGGGGCCATCGTCAGCTTCACGGTGGAC
>NZ_JALBGZ010000810.1:0-2609 GCF_023006515.1 Bradyrhizobium sp. PRIMUS42 | reverse complement strand
GCATCCACGGGCGCGCGCCCTCCTCGCCCAGGCTCAGCGTGACGCCACCGCGGCTCGGGCGGCGCAGGCTGAGCGTAATGTTCTCAAACGACCATTTGCTGCCGCGCTGCTGATCGTCGACGATCAGATTGCCGTTCTTCAGACCGATCTCGTTGAGGTTCTGGCCGTCGAGACCGGTCATGCTCAGACTGTCGAGCCAGTCGAGGCCCTGAAGGATGCCGCTCTGTGCGGTCGCCTGAGGCGCGGCCTGGGAGGCGGCTTGAGATGGATCCTGGGTGGCGGGCTGTGTGGCGAATGGCGGCGGCGGGACGCCGTTGCGCGGGAATGTCGGCGGCAGGCCCGCGTCCTTCTTCGAGGCGACGCCGGTTGCCAGCGGCTTTGCGGTATCGCCAGCGGATACGGTGACAGTGCCGTCGGGCGCGATGCGGATCGCAAGTTCAGCGTCGACGAGATTGAGGCTTTCCGCACGCAGACGCCCCGTCAGCAGGCCCGCACCCGACAGCTTCACCTCGGCCTTCGGCGCGCTCGCGACGACGGCGTGATCGCGGTCGCGGACGATGATGTCACGGATACGGACGGCGATGCGGATCCGGCCGGCCCGCTCGATCTGGGTGCCTCCGATCTCAACCGTATTGCCGTGACCGATATTGTCCTCGATCGCTGCCGCCAGCCACGGCGTTGCGATGTCGAGATTGATGGGACCGGCACCGAGCCGCCACCACAGCGCACCGAAACAGCCGACGAAGATGACGGCGAGAGTCCCGACGACAAGGACGAAACGCTTCAGCCAGCGATCGGCGGACAGCCAACGGCGAAACGCCCCAAACCCGTCACCGAAGCGATGAAAGCCCGAATTGGAACGCGACAACAGCCGGCGCGCGCGATGGCCCGCGGCCGCCTCCTGATCCGGGTCCCAATCGGCATCGTCCCATTCCTGCGGCTGTTGCTCACCGCCGCGCCGATCGAAGTCCCGATTGTAATCCTGGGGCGACTTATTCCTTGCCATTGCCTCTCGATACAGGCGCCCGTCATAGGATTGAGCGCCGCCGGGACCGCAACCGTCCACGGGACGCGAAGCCCCCTGCGCCGGCATTGCAGCCATACCTCGAATATTCCTGCTGTTCGTCATTTCGCCCCGGGAGCGCGTTCAACGAGCAGTGGGGTAGTACGTGGAATTCCTTGTAACCATACTCCGGCGTCATCAGACTTGCCCAGCCGAGGGCGCGATTCCGGAACGTCGGACGAGAGCTGCAATACCGTTTCGGTTGACCCGCCGAAAGCGTCGAAAGGAAGGCGTATGTCCAAGAAATCCCGAACGAAATCGTCCAAAACGCCCTCCGGCAGTCCGACGGCTAAAAAGAAGACCCTGAAAACACGAGCCTCGACTCAAACAAGGTCCGCGAAAACGCAGCGGACACCGGCCGGCAAATCAACCGGGAGCTTAGCAAAAGCAGGATCACATAAGGCCGCATCGAAACAGTTAAACTCCTCCAAATCAGCATCCGCGCCCGCGAGCGCGAAGTCCGGCCCGGCCGAGGGCCACAAGGCCCCCGCCTTCCGCCTGCCCCGCGACGGCGGCAACGTCGTCACATTGGCCGACTATGCCGGCCAAAAGCTGGTCCTGTTCTTCTACCCCCGTGCCGACACCCCCGGCTGCACCCGGGAGGCGATCGACTTCACCCGCCTGGCCAGCGCTTTCGCGGCAGCCGGCACCGCCGTGATCGGGATCTCGGCCGATCCGTTAAAGGCCCAGGAGAAGTTCCGCGACAAGCACAGCCTCGGTGTCCCGCTGCTCTCAGACGAGCAACATGAGATGCTGGAAGCCTATGGCGCCTGGGGCGAAAAGTCCATGTATGGCAAGAGCTTCCTTGGAATTCTTCGCACCACAATATTGGTCGGGGCTGACGGTAAAGTGGCCAAGGTCTGGCGCAATGTCCGGGTGGACGGGCATGCTGACGCGGTGCTGGAAGCGGCAAGAAGTCTTTAACCAGTCCTTTAAATTCGCGCGTTCCCGTTTCCGGAAAATTAACCATGACCGGCCCAGATTGCTGCGGCAATTAGGCCGTACGGACTCATCCGACCGGCGCGGGAGTGCCGATGTCGAAAAGTTCTGCCCAATTTTCGCAGTACCCCCAACATCATCCTCACGACCACGGACGGGCTTTCCAACGCCGTCCGGCCGTCGCGGCAGCCGCAGCACTCCCCCTTCCCGCGACCGACGACGCCTACACCATCGTCCACGCCGGCAAGCAGGTCCGCTTCGGGCCCGTGGTGTTCTGGATCGTGGTCGGAACGGTGGTGCTGCTCGGTCTCTGGTCGGCGGCGACCGCCACTTATTTTGCTTTCCGTGACGACGTCCTGACCCGGCTGATCGCCCGCCAGGCCGAGATGCAATACGCCTACGAGGACCGCATCGCCGAGCTGCGCGCCAAGGTCGACCGCACCACCAGCCGCCAGCTGCTCGACCAGGAACAGTTCGACCAGAAGCTCGACCAGATCATGAAGCGGCAGACGGCGCTGGAGTCCCGGGCCACGGCGCTCGGGGCCATGCCCGACGTGACCGGCTCGATTCCCCGCGCGACCCCACAGCGCGGCGATTCGAGCCAGAT